>NZ_CAHJWX010000118.1 GCF_903643065.1 Sphingomonas bacterium
CGCGCGCGGCGGCGATCAGCCGCTCGGCCTGCGTCACGGCCCCGGGCGCCGCGCTAGCCACGGATGTGCAGCACGCAGATCAGCGTGAACAGCCGCCGCGCCGTGTCGAAATCGACCGCGATCCTGCCGTCGAGCCGTTCCCGTAGCAGCTCGGCCGCCTGGTCGTGCAGGCCGCGCCGGGCCATGTCGATCGTCTCGATCTGCGCCGGCGTCGCCTGGCGGATCGCCTGGTAATAGCTGTCGCAGATCGCGAAATAGTCGCGGATCGGCCGGCGGAACCCGCCCATGGCGAGGATGAGCGTCTCCAGCGGCGTGTCGTCCTCGCGCCGGATCGCCAGCACCAGCCGGCCCTCCTCGACCGCCAAGTGGAGGCGGTACGGCCCCCCATAGCCGTCGGCGTGCTGGCGGCGCGGCGCGAAGCTGTTGGCTTCGAGCAGGTCGAAGATCGCGATGCGGCGTTCCTGCTCCACATCGGCGGACCGCCACAGGATGGTGCGGTCGTCGAGCTGGACGTCGATGATGCGCGGGTCGGGCACGGCGATCGCATAGGCAGCGGGACGGCGTTCGTCACGCTTCTCCGCTTCCCTGTCGACCGCACCTTGATGAGGCCCAACCTTGCCGGGAAGGTGAAACGATGTGCGTTATCCACATCGTCCGGCGGCCTGCCGGTGATTGGCCCGACCATGGCGTCCTTCTATGCCCCCGGCATGGCCACCCTCGCATTTCCCGTCCCCGCGCCCGCCCCGGAGCCCGCGCATCTGCCTCGCAACGTCGAGGCGGAGGCCGCGATGCTGGGCGCGATGATGATCGACAACCGGCTTGCCGACGATCTGCTCGATCGGCTGGAGCCCGCGCATTTCTTCGAGCCGCTGCACGGGCGCGTGTTCGCCGCGATCCGGACGTTGCGCGCCGCCGACATGCTGGCGACGCCGGTGACGCTGCGGCCGATGTTCGAGGCGGATGAGGGCATGAAGGAACTGGGCGGCCCCGCCTATCTGGCGACGCTGACCGGTTCGGGCGCGGGGCTGATCGGCGCGCGCGAGTTCGCGCGGCAGATCTACGATCTCGCCATGCTGCGCGCGCTGGTCTCCGTCGGGCGCACGCTGGTGGATCGCGCGATGGACACCTCGGAGGAGGTGAACCCGCGCGCGCAGATCGAGCTGGCGGAGGAGGAGCTGTTCAAGGTCGCGGTCGACGGTGGCGCCGAGAACAGCGTCAAGACCTTCGCGCAGGCGATGACGCTGGTGACCCGCCAGGCGCAGCGCGCGCTCGACTCGGGCGGGCACATCGCCGGCATCACCACCGGGCTGGACTCGCTCAACGAGAAGGTCGGCGGGCTGCACGCGTCCGATCTCGTCATCCTCGCCGGCCGCCCCGGCATGGGCAAGACCTCGCTCGCCACCAACATCGCGTTCAACGCCGCGCGCCGCTGGATGCGCGACGGGGAGGACGGGATCGAGCCCGCCAAGTCGGTCGGCGCCAAGGTCGCCTTCTTCAGCCTGGAGATGAGCGCGGACCAGCTGGCGGGCCGCATTGTCGCCGAACAGGCCCGGATCAACTCGGGCGTGCTGCGCTCGGGCAAGATCAACCGCGAGGAGTTCACGCGGCTGTCCAACACGGCGGTCGAGCTACAGAACCTGCCGCTCTATATCGACGATACCGCCGCGTTGACCATCGCCGGGCTGCACACCCGCGCGCGCCGACTCAAGCGGCGCCAGAACAACCAGCTCGGCCTCATCATCGTCGACTATCTCCAGCTGCTCAATGGCAGCGGGCGGAGCAGCAGCGACAATCGCGTCCAGGAGATCTCGGAGATCAGCCGCGGGCTGAAGGCGCTCGCCAAGGACCTCGACGTGCCGGTGCTGGCACTGTCGCAGCTCAGCCGCGCGGTGGAGAGCCGCGAGGACAAGCGGCCGATGCTGTCGGACCTGCGCGAGTCGGGCTCGATCGAGCAGGACGCCGACATGGTGTGGTTCGTCTATCGCGACGAATATTATCATTTGTTCAAGGAGCCGGCGACGCCCAACGAGCATTCGAGCGAGCTGGAGCGGCAGAAATATACCGAATGGCATGACGCCCAGCTGAAGGTCGCCAACAAGGCGACGCTGATCGTCGCCAAGCAGCGCCACGGCTCCACCGGCGCATTCGACCTGCGCTTCGACAGCGAGTTCACGCGATTTTCTGACCTCGCCGAGCCCGGGCGGCACGGCTACGAGCGGTGACTATCCGGGCCGGTAGCTGATCGTCGCCTTGCCTTCCGCGCGGATCGGCAGGAACAGGCCGTTGCCGGTCACCGCCAGCGTGCCCGTCGTCACCCTGGTGATGTCGGCGGTGAGCAGGAAGTCGCCCTCGCGCCGGCCGCCGATCGCCGCCTTCGCTTTGCCCAGCACGCTCGCATATTCCGGCGCGAAATCGTGCCGCAGCCCCTGTGCCACCGAGTCGCGCACGCTGGAATCGTTGAACACGCGCGCGAGCAGGTTGACCGTGCCGCTGTCCGTGTCCGCCACCAGCTGCACGTCGCGCGCCTCGATCGCCTGCGAGTTCGGCCGGTTGAACGGCAGCGCGGTCAGCCAGATGCGGCCCTTGGTGGTCAGGAACGAGCTCGCGCGCGCCTTGGCGTCCGCGTCGACGCCGATCGCCAGCCGGCCGCCCGCCGTCGCATAGACCGTCACCCGGCCGAACCGCACGTCCACCGGGCCGACGCCCTTGAGCGTGATCCCCTTCGCCGCGCGCAGCCGCAGCGCGCGCTGCACCACCGGCTCCAGCTGGTGATAGTCGGCGATCACCGGCACGAAGAAGCGCAGGCCCCGCTCGGGCGGGACGGGGAGCGGTGAGGGCAGCGGCGTCGCCGCCGGCGCGGGCGGCCGGGGGCCGACAAAGGTCTCGGTCAGCGCCTCGGCCGCGAGCGTCAGCGTCAGCGTGCGCCCGGCGACGCGATAGCCGCCGACGCCCAGCCGGCGCGGCGTCACCCGCATCCACGCAGGCGGGTTGTCCCGGTTGAGCGGGATGACGGTGAACGCCTGTCGCCAGATGCCGGCGAGCCGCTGGCGCAGCCGGAGCTTGCTGAGCTCGCCCGGCAGCGTCTGTTCCAGCCGGGCGACGATCGGCTGCAACCGCGCGTCCGCCTTGGACGCGAATTCGATGCGCTTGCCCAGGAACTCGACGCCCGGCGGCTGCGTCCAGTCATAATCGATGGTCACCCTGGCGGTCGGCCGCCAGTCGCCCGCGATCGCGAGCCGCGCGGTGGCATGGATCGTCGCCGCGCCCGTCGCGGTCTTGGAGGCGAGCCCGCCCACCTTGTTCGCGGCGATCGTCGCGGTGATCGGCAGCGTCACCAGCAACCGGTCGCCGCGTCCGGACAGCGTCACGCGACCGCGCTTGACCGCGCCGACGATCTGGCAGCCGAGCTGGGGCAGCACCTTGAGATGCGCGATGCCGAGGTTGACGCGCTGCGCCGGCACGCACTGATCGAGATGCTGGTTGATCGAGTAGAGCACGCGCGGCAATTGGCCGTCGAGCGCCGCCTCGATATCGGCCAGCGGCGCGGTGACGGGCACCACGATGGTGGAGCTTTCCGCCGGCAGCCGCGCCGGCGTGTCGACGCGGGGCGGGGCGGGGACGTGGCTGTGGCGGCTGCACCCGGCGAGCAGGACGGCGAGACAGAGGACGCGGCGCACCCCGTTCAAACCGCCGGACCCGCGATTGGCTCCCGTCAGCCCAGCCGGCGCTGCCACACCGGGACGACGCCGTCGGCGGCGGGCTGGTATACCGCGTGGTAGCGGGTCAGCGCCCGGTCCAGCGCGGCCGCGTCGATCGCCGTTTCCGGCGCGAAGCTGTCGAAGCCGCAGCGGCGCATGAAGACGATCTGATCGACCAGCACGTCGCCGGCCGCGCGCAGCTCGCCCGTATAGCCCGCCTCACGCAGGATGCGCGCGGCCGAATAGCCGCGGCCGTCGCGGAACAAGGGGAAGCTCACCTCGACCAGCCGGAGCCGCGCAAGGTGCGGCACCAGCGCCCGCGCGTCGTCGCTAGACTCCAGCCGCACGGCGATCGCGTCCGCCTGGCCGTCCAGAAAGGCGTCGAGCGTGACGGCGGGCTCGTCCGGTGCGGCGTCGTCGCGGAAACGCAGCCGGGGTTCGCCGCCGATGCTGGTCTGGTCGGCATCCATCTAAAGCCCCTCCCGCAAGCGGGAGGGGTTGGGGGTGGGCTCGACGCCGATCGCGAGCGCATCACCCGGATCTGGTGGGGAGCCCGTCCCCCGGCCCCCTTCCGCTTGCGGGAGAGGGATCAGGTGCTCACCCATAGATCACCGCCTTGAACGGCTCCATGCCGAGCCGGCGATAGGTGTCGAGAAAGCGTTCGCCGTCGCTGCGGGTCGCGAGGTAGTGTTCGGTGACGCGTTCCACCGCGTCGACGATGCCGTCCTCGTCGAAGCCCGGGCCGGTGATCTTGGCCAGCGACACGTCCTCCGCGCCCGAGCCGCCGAGCAGCAACTGGTAGTTCTCCACGCCCTTCCGGTCGACGCCCAGGATGCCAATGTGCCCGGCATGGTGGTGGCCGCAGGCGTTGATGCAGCCGCTGATCTTGAGCTTCAGCTCGCCCAGCTCCTGTTGCTTGGGCGCGAGCCGGGTCGCGATCTTCTGCGCGACGGGGATCGAGCGCGCGTTGGCGAGGCTGCAATAATCGAGGCCGGGGCAGGCGATGATGTCGCTGGCGAGATCGACATTGGCCTCCGCCAGCCCCGCCGCCGCGAGCGCGGCGTGCACCGCCGGCAGGTCCGCCGCGCGCACATGCGGCAGGACGATGTTCTGCGCGTGCGTGACGCGCGCCTCGTCATGGCTGTAGCGTTCCGCCAGCGCCGCCATCACGTCGATCTGCTCGGCCGAGGCATCGCCGGGGATGCCGCCGACTGGCTTGAGGCTGATCGTCACGATCGCGTGGCCCGGCTGCTTGTGCGCGCGGACGTTCTGCTCGCGCCATTGCGCGAAGGCGGAGGGCCCCTCGACTTCGCTCGGGGCGAACGGACGTGGTTCGTTCCGGGCGAATGGATGAGGATCGCTCGGGGCGAACGGATGAGGGTTGGCGGTCGGCGAACCGCCCCCACCGTTCGTGCCGAGCGAAGTCGAGGCACCGCCCTGTCCCTCGACGTCGCTCGGGATGAACGGGGTGTCGTTGAACGCCGGTTCCGCGAACATCGCGGCGATCCGGGCCAGCTCGCTCGCCGGCGGATCGATGCCGAGCGCCTTCACCTCGGCATGTTCGGCCTCGACCTGCCGCCGATACTCGTCCGCGCCCAGCTCGTGGATCAGGATCTTGATCCGCGCCTTGTAGATGTTGTCGCGCCGGCCGTGGCGATTGTAGACGCGCAGGGCCGCCTCCAGATAGCTCAGCAAGTCGTCCGCCGGCACGAAGGCTGCGATCTCCGGCGCGATCATCGGCGTGCGGCCCATGCCGCCGCCCACGAACACGCGCGCGCCGAGCACGCCGTCGCGCTCGATCAGCTGGATGCCGATATCGTGCAGCCGCATCGCCGCGCGATCCTCCGCGCTGGCGATCACCGCGATCTTGAACTTGCGCGGCAGGTAGCTGAACTCGGGGTGGAAGCTGCTCCATTGCCGGATCAGCTCGGCCCAGGGCCGGGGGTCCGCCACTTCGTCCGCCGCCGCGCCGGCGAACTGGTCCGAACTGATGTTGCGGATGCAATTGCCGCTGGTCTGGATCGCGTGCATCTCGACGGTGGCGAGGTCGGCGAGGATGTCGGGCGTCTGCTCCAGCTTGATCCAGTTATACTGGATGTTCTGGCGCGTGGTGAAATGGCCATAGCCCCGGTCATAGGTCCGCGCGATGTGCGCGAGCATGCGGAGCTGGCGGGCGTCGAGCGTGCCATAGGGGATCGCGACGCGCAGCATATAGGCATGGAGCTGGAGATAGAGGCCGTTCATCAGCCGCAGCGGCTTGAACTGATCCTCCGTCAGATGCCCGGCGAGGCGGCGCTCCACCTGATCGCGGAACTCGGCGACGCGGGCGTCGACGATCGCCTGATCGAGGGTGTCGTAACGGTACATGTTACCTCGTCATCCCCGCGTAAGCGGGGACCCATCTCCTGCCGTCCCACTCGGCCCATCGCTGGGGAGATGGGCCCCCGCGTTCGCGGGGGTGACGGTACGTGCTCATATCACCCGGCTCCCCGCCGCCGCGTCCGTCGGATCGAGCGTCAGGTCCGGGCGGACGGTCGGGCCCAGCGCGCGGACGCGGTCCTTGATGTGCGCGGGCCGGGGCCCGTCGGGGGTGGCGGTCGCGTCGATCAGGTAGGGCGCGTTGACGCGGCGCGCGCCTTCCTCGGCCAGCGCGAC
>NZ_CAHJWX010000119.1 GCF_903643065.1 Sphingomonas bacterium
CGGGCTGTAGCGGCGGCCCGCGCGCGCGCAAGCCTTGCCGCCGCTCCAGCCAACCCCTAGCTGTCGGTCATGCCCGCGCCTCTGCCTTCGCTGATCGACGCGCATGGCCGCGCCATCCGCTACCTGCGCATCTCCGTCACCGATCGCTGTGACCTGCGCTGCCGTTATTGCATGAGCGAGGCGATGACCTTCCTGCCGCGCCATGCGCTGCTGCAACTGGAGGAGATCGCGGTCATCGCCGAGCGGTTCATCGCGCGCGGCGTCACCAAGATCCGCCTGTCGGGCGGCGAGCCGCTGGTACGCCGCGATGTCGGCGAGCTGGTCCGCCGGCTGGGCGGGCATCTCGGTGCGGGGCTGGACGAGCTGACGCTCACCACCAACGCCACCAAGCTGGCGGACCACGCGGCGAACCTCCACGCGGCGGGGGTGCGCCGCGTCAACGTCAGCCTGGACAGCCTCGACCCCGATCGCTTCCGTTTCATCACGCGCCATGGCGATCTGACGCAGGTGCTCGGCGGCATCGCGGCGGCGGCGGCGGCGGGGCTCGCGGTCAAGATCAACACGGTCGCGCTCGCCGGCCTCAACGAGGACGAGCTGCCGGCGCTGCTCGACTGGTGCGTGAGCCAGGGTCACGACCTGTCGCTGATCGAGACGATGCCACTGGGCGCGATCGACGAGGATCGCGTGGATCGCTTCGTGCCGCTGACGCGGGTGTTCGAGCGGCTGTCCGCCAGCCACGAGCTGGTGCGTGACGCGCATCGCACGGGCGGTCCGGCGCGCTACTGGCGCGTCGCGGGCACGGGGACGCGGCTCGGCCTGATCTCGCCGCTGACCGCCAATTTCTGCGACGGCTGCAACCGCGTCCGCCTCACCACCGATGGCAAGCTCTATGCCTGCCTGGGCCATGACGATCAGGTCGACCTGAAGGCGGCGTTGCGGGAAGGCGGCTTGCCCGCGCTGGACGCGGCGATCGACGAGGCGCTGCGGATCAAGCCCGCGCGCCACGCCTTCGTCATCGGGCGCGGTACCGCCCCCGCCGTGACGCGGCACATGAGCGTCACGGGCGGATGATCGCCAGCCCGGAGGGCCATCAGCGCCGCGCGCTGGTCGCCTCGCCGACCGGGCCGGCCCGCGACGCCGCCCATGCGCTCGCGAGCGCATGGGACTGGTGCGCGGTCGAGGAGGCCGAGATCGTCGTGGCGTTGGGCGGCGACGGGTTCATGCTCCAGACGCTGCACACCATGCTGGCCGGCCGGGGCGCGCCCAGACCCGTGTTCGGCATGAACCTGGGCACCGTCGGCTTCCTCATGAACGAATGGCGTCCTCAAGGGCTCGACGAGCGCCTTGCCCGCGCGCGACCCTTCCAGGTCACGCCGCTGACCATGACCGCGACCGGCGTCGACGGACGCACGCACACGTCGCCCGCGATCAACGAGGTGTCGCTGCTGCGTGAGACGCGGCAGACCGCCAAGCTGGAGGTGACAGTCAATGACCGGGTCGTGCTGCCGGAGCTGGCCTGCGACGGCATTCTCGTCGCGACGCCGGCCGGTTCCACCGCCTATAACCTGTCGGCGCAGGGCCCGATCCTGCCGCTCGGCTCGGCGCTGATCGCGTTGACGCCGATCAGCCCGTTCCGTCCCCGCCGCTGGCGCGGCGCGATCCTGCCGGACAAGACGCGCGTATCGCTGCGCGTCCTGGAACCCGACAAGCGCCCGGTCTCCGCCGTCGCCGACCAGCACGAGATCCGCGATGTCGCGCGCGTCGACATCGCGATGGACCGCACCCGCGAGCTGACGCTGCTGTTCGATCCGGAACACGCGCTGGACGATCGGATCACGGCGGAGCAGTTCGCGGCGTAGCCGCGCTTGCTCCCTCACCAGGACTTGATCCCTCCCGTCACGCGTGTATGACTTGGCCACACGCAGACGGTCCCTGATAGCTCAGCGGTAGAGTAGGTGACTGTTAATCACTTGGTCGTTGGTTCGAATCCAACTCAGGGAGCCATCTGCGAGTGAGTGCCATCGCAGCCCCTAGCGCAGGCCTTCGCCAATCCTTGACCGAGCTGACGATCGCGACGCCGGGCCCCGGCCTGCATGAGATCACGCGCGAGGTCGTCGGCTGGGTCGTGGCGCAGGGCATTGGCGACGGCCTGCTCACCGTCTTCTGTCGCCACACCTCCGCCTCGCTCGCGATCCAGGAGAACGCCGCCCCCGCCGTGCGCCGCGACCTCCAGCGCTGGATCGAGCGGATCGCGCCCGAGAGCACCGCCTACGAGCATGACGACGAAGGGCCGGATGATATGCCCGCGCACCTGCGCGCGGTGCTGACCGGCGTGCAGCTGTCGATCCCGGTGATCGGCGGCGCTCCCGCGCTTGGCACGTGGCAAGGCATCTATCTGTGGGAGCATCGTCGGCGTCCGCACCGGCGAACGATCGCGTTGCACCTGCTGGGCGTTTAAGCGCGGTATTCCGTCCCGCGACCAGCCCGCCGCACTTGCATCAACTGCCTGAAAGCAGGCTGTTTTATTGGCGGGAGCGAATCCGTTCATCGCTCGTTCCACACGGGTCGCCTATCACGTTCCCGTTGGATCGCGGCATCGGGCCGCGAGTGGAGATGCCCATCATGTCCCAGTTCCCGTTTCGCCGGCTGATGCTGGCCGGTGCCGCGTCGGCGGCGCTGTTGCTCGGTGCTTGCGTGTCCGAGACCACCTATCACCCCGCGACCGGTCGTGGCTTCGACCGCACCGGTTTCTCGGAGCGTCAGGTCGAGCAGAACCGCTTTCTCGTCTCGTTCGCCGGCAACAGCTCGACGCCGCGCGACACGGTGGAGCGCTACCTGCTGTTCCGGGCCGCCGAGATCACGCTTCAGAACGGCGGAGACTTCTTCGTCATGGCGGATCGTGACACCGATCTTCAGTCGCGCACCTACACCACGCCCGGCTTCGGCCCGGGCTGGGGCTATGGCGGCTTTGGCGGCTATTGGGGTCCGTCCTACCGCTATTACGGGCGCGGCTTCGCTGGCGGTGGCTTTGGTGGACGCGGCTTCGGCTATGGCGGCGGCTTCGGCTGGAGCCCCTGGTATGGCGGCGGCTTCGGTGCCTTCAACGACTTCGATATCCAGACGGTACAGCGCTATGAGGCGACGGCGGAGATCGTCGTCGGCCGCGGCCCCATCCCGCGCGACAACGTCCGTGCCTTCAACGCGCATGATGTGGTCCAGCGGATCGGACCGACGATCGTGACGCCGGAGCAGACACACCGGCGCAGCTGAGGCCGCGAGCGGCCGGCGACCATGCGTGTCGTCCGGCACCTTGGCTTATTGAGAAAGGGCGGGTTGGCGTTTGCCGGCCCGCCCTTTTTCTCGTTTGGGCTCGGCCCGGAGTCTCGCTTATCCGGTCACGCCATAAAAGGGCTGCGGCAATCCCGCTTGCGCAGAAAGGAGGATGACGGAGTAAATCTGCTCCCTACTCCCTACTCCCACCATACACGCTCACCGAGCCGTGACAGTGCTTGTACTTCCGCCCCGACCCGCACGGGCAGGGCGCGTTACGGTTGACCCGGCCTTCCCAATGCTCCGGATTGTCGCCCAGGTCCGGTTGCTCCGGGCGCACCATCTGCAACGGTGGCAGCTGCGTCTGCACCAATCCCCGCGTGCCGGCGTCGACATCACGGGAGTCGTCCTCGCCCGTGAACGGATCGAAATGCGTGGTGATGAAGTCGGGTAGCGTCGGCAGTGGCGGTGGCGCCTGGAACTGGAACTGCGCATGCGCGATCGTGCGGGTCACTTCCTCGCGGATACCGTCCAGCATCCGCTCGAACAACGCGAACGCCTCCTGCTTATACTCGTTGATCGGCGTCTTCTGCGCATAGGCGCGCAGGTGCACGACCTGGCGCAGCGCGTCGAGCGTCGACAGATGCTCCTTCCAGTGATGGTCCAGGTTCTGGAGCATGATCTGCTTCTCCAGCTGCATCCAGATGTCGGGCGCCAAGTCCTTCGCCTTCGCCTCGACGACCGCGTCGGCGGCGATGCGGACGCGCTCCTCGACCAGCTCCGGGTCGATCGCCTCCTCGCGCAGCCAGTCCTCCACCGGCGCTTCGACGTTGAACAGCTCGGCCAGCCGCTGCTTCATGCCGGCGACGTCCCACTGCTCCGGATAGGAGCCGGGCGGGCAGGTCTCGCCGACGACGGCATTGACCGACTCGGCGCGCATGTCCGCGACCATGTCGCCCACCGCGTCCGCATCCATGATGTCCGCGCGCTGCTCATAGACCACCTTGCGCTGGTCGTTCATCACGTCGTCATATTCGACGACCTGCTTGCGGATGTCGTAGTTGCGCGCTTCCACTTTCTTCTGCGCGGTCTCGATCGCCTTGGTCAGCCACTTGGAGCCGATCGCCTCGCCGTCCTCCATGTTCGATCGCATCATCCGCGCAAACAACGTGTCGGGGCCGAAGATGCGCAGCAGGTCGTCGTCGAGCGACAGGTAGAAGCGGCTGAGCCCCGGATCGCCCTGCCGCCCCGAGCGGCCGCGCAGCTGGTTGTCGATGCGCCGGCTCTCGTGCCGCTCGGTGCCAAGCACGAACAGTCCGCCCGCCGCCAGCACCTCCTGCTTCTCCGCCGCGATCTCGTCGCGGACGCGCGCGATCGCCGCCTCGCGCTCGGCTCCCTCGGGCAGGTGCGCCAGCTCGTCATTGACCCGGAACTCCAGGTTGCCGCCGAGCTGGATGTCGGTGCCGCGCCCGGCCATGTTGGTGGCGATCGTCACCACCGACTTGCGCCCGGCCTGCGCGACGATGTGCGCCTCGCGCTCATGCTGACGCGCGTTGAGCACCGAATGCGCGACGCCCTCCTGCTGGAGGAACTCGCTTAACAGCTCCGACTTTTCGATCGAGACGGTGCCGACCAGCACCGGCTGGCCCTGCTCGGCATGAACCTTGATCTTCTTGGCGATCGCGGCGAACTTGTCGGCGGTGTTCTTGTAGAACTCGTCTTCCTCGTCGACGCGTTTCACCTGAACGTTGGTCGGGATCGAGACGACGTTCATCTTGTAGATGTCGTAGAACTCCGCCGCCTCGGTCGCCGCCGTCCCGGTCATGCCCGACAGCTTGGGATACATGCGGAAATAGTTCTGGAAGGTGATCGACGCCATCGTCTGGTTCTCGGGCTCGATCGCGACGCCTTCCTTGGCCTCCACCGCTTGGTGCAGCCCATCGGACCAGCGCCGGCCGTCCATCATGCGGCCGGTGAACTCGTCGATGATGATGACCTTGCCGTCCTTGACGATATAGTCGGTGTCGCGCTTGAACATCACGTTGGCGCGCAGCGACTGGTTGAGGTGGTGGACCACCTGCGTGTTCTCGAAATCGTACAGATTGTCGCCTTCGAGATGCCCGGCCGCCTCCAGCATCCGTTCGGTCTTTTCCGTCCCGTCCTCGGTCAGGATGATCGACTTCTGCTTCTCGTCCTTCTCGTAATCGTCGGGGGACAGCTGCTTCACCACCGCGTCGACCTGCATGTACAGCTCGGATTTGTCGTCGGTGGGCCCGCTGATGATCAGCGGCGTGCGCGCCTCGTCGATCAGCACCGAGTCGACCTCGTCGACGATCGCCATCGCGAAGGCGCGCTGCACCATCGAGGCGCGGTCGTACTTCATGTTGTCGCGCAGGTAATCGAAGCCGAACTCGTTGTTCGTGCCGTAGGTGATGTCGCTGCCATACGCCTGCCGCCGCTGCTCGTCGGTCAGGTTGGGCACGATCACCCCGACGGTCAGCCCCAGGAAGCGATAGACCTGCCCCATCCAGTCCGCGTCGCGCGCGGCGAGGTAATCGTTGACGGTGATGACGTGGATGCCCTGCCCCGGCAGCGCGTTGAGATAGGTGGCGAGCGTCGCGACCAGCGTCTTGCCCTCGCCCGTGCGCATCTCGGCGATCTCGCCACGGTGGAGCACGATGCCGCCGACCATCTGCATGTCATAGTGGCGTTGCCCCAGCACGCGCCGCGCCGCCTCGCGTACCGTCGCGAACGCCTCGGGCAACAGGTCGTCGAGCGTCACGCCGTTGGCCAGCCGCTCGCGGAAGACGGCGGTCTGGCCCGCGAGCTGGTCGTCGGCCATCGCCTGCAACACGGGCTCGTGGCCGGCGATCCGCGCGAGGATGGGTTGGAGTGACTTGACGTATCGGTCGTTGGACGAACCGAACAGGGCCTTGGCGATGCCGCCGAGCATGGGCTGTATTCCTAAAATGCGAGCAGGCGCGCCGATCCGGGCGCGCGGACGAGGGGCTTGGAAAAGCGCCCGCCGCTATTCGCGGCGACGGCCAGCGAAGAGCGG
>NZ_CAHJWX010000120.1 GCF_903643065.1 Sphingomonas bacterium
CAGCACGGCGCGGATGCGCGCGAGCAGCTCGCGCGGCTCGAACGGCTTCATCAGGTAATCGTCGGCGCCCAGCTCCAGTCCGACGACGCGGTCGATCACGTCGCGCCGCGCGGTGAGCATGACGATGCCCATCCGCTCGGGCCGGGCGCGCAGCCGCTTGGCGATGGCGAAGCCGTCCTCGCCGGGCATGGTCACGTCGAGCACCGCCAGCTCGATCGGGCCGGCGGCGAGCGCCGCGTCGAGCGCGGCGCCGCCATCGGCCTCCACCACGTCGAGCCCATTCTCACGCAAATAGGCGGCGACCGGCTCGCGCAGATCCTCCTCGTCGTCGACGAGCACGAGGCGCGGCGCGGTCATGCCGTGCCCAGTTCGGCGAGGAAGCGATGGACGCTGTCGGGCATGAACGGCTTCTCCAGCACGGGGCGGCCGGCGCCGGCCAGGAACCGCGCGGCGCCCGAGCCCAGCGTGTCGCCGGTGACGAAGCCGATGCGGCTGCTCAGCTCCGGCCGATGCGCGACGATCCAGTCGTGCAGCGCGGGGCCATCGACGCCAGGCATGCGGATGTCGCTGATCACCAGATCATAGTCGGGGCCCGCCGCCAGCCGCGCCTGCGCCGCCGCGCCGCCGATCACGATCTCGCACGCATAGCCCTCGATCGACAGGAAATCGGCGAGCGACGCCGCGATCTCCTCCTCGTCGTCCACCACCAGCGCGCGGCGCGGGCCGGCGAGCGCGGGGCCGGCGGCGACCGGCTCGACGCGGGCGAGCAGATGGCGTTCGTCGATCGGCATGGTCAGCCGGAACACCGCGCCCGTATCGGACGGGGCGAGCGTCAGTCGTCCGCCATGCGCCTCCGCCAGTCCCTGGCTGAACGACAGCCCGACGCCGGTGCCCTCGCCCTGCGGCTTGGTGGTGTAGAAGGGCTCGAAGATGCGCCGGCGTGCCTCGGGCGGTACGCCGGGGCCGGTGTCCGCCACCTCCAGGATGACGGTGCGCGGCTCCGGCCCGCGTGCGGTGGCGACGGTGAGCCAGCGCAGCCCCGGTTGCCCCGCCATCGCCTGCTGCGCGTTGACGATCAGGTTGGTGACGATCTGATGCAGCTGGTCGCTGTCGGCGGCGATCAGGGGGAGATTGGGCGCGAGCAACCGCGTGACGCCGATGCCGTCGGCGCGCAGCCCGTATTCGGCCAGCTCCAGCGCCGATTGCGCGGCCTGGTTGAGGTCGATCGCGCAACGCTCCGGCGTCTTCTGGCGCGCCATGGCGAGGAAGGTCTGGACGATGCGCGCGCAGCGATCGGCGGCCTTCCTGATCTTGCGCGCGCGGTCGCCCAGCTCGGAGGCGGCGGCCTGGCGCTCCATCATCACCGCCTGCGCAACGACGATCGACAGCGGGTTGTTGAGCTCGTGGCTGACGCCGGCGAGCAGGGAGCCGAGCGCGGACAGCTTCTCCGCCTGGTAGAGCGCGTCGCGCGAGCGTTCCAGCGCGGCCTCCGCCTGGCGCCTGGCGGTCAGGTCGAGGGTAAAGCCGGCGGTGGCGACGGTGCCGTCCGCCTCGACCGGGAAGGTGATCGACAGGAGCGAGGCGTCGCGGTCGGGGGCGGGCGCCACGATCTCCTCGCGCACCACCTGACCCGCCAGCGCGCGCGCGTCCATCGCGGCGATGCGGGCGGCGGTCTCGGGCGCGAACAGGTCGGCGGCGGTGTGGCCGACGATCTCGGCCGCCGGCCGGCCCAGCGCCGCGCCCAGTTCCGGGCTGGCGCGGCGATAGCAGCCGTTCGCGTCCTTCAGGTGCATGCCGACGGGTGCGTGCGCGATAAAGGCGGCGAGCAACGCTTCCGACCGCGCCAGCTGCTCGGCCAGCGCGTCGCGCTCGGCGCGCAAGGCCGCCGGGTCGTCTCTCGCGACGAGGCTCGCGATGGTCGTGGCCATGCCGTTCCCCCACCCGGCGCGGCCCCGGTGCGCGGCATCGGAACCCCCTCCCGATGCCCCGCGAGCTACGCACGACGGACTCGGCGCTATGCCGCAAATCGGCTCGCGGGGGAAGCTGGTGTCGGCCGCGCTCGCGACCGCCGGTTCCAACGGTGGCGCGGGAAGCGGCAACCCACATCGCAAATCGTTCGCAACAAGCGTTGACAGTGACAATCACTCGCAATAACCGCCGCCGCAGAAGAAGGAGTTATTGAGAATGAGTAGCAATCAACCGTTCCTGGCCCTGTCCTGCGTCAGCTTCCTGGTGTCGTCGCCCGCGCTGGCGCATGACGATCCGCGGGCGGACGAGCAGCCGAAGAAGGACGTGATCGTCAACGGCGAGCGCATCAAGCAGGCCGACGATGTTAAGCTGGTGGCACCGCTGGTCAACCTGCCCAAGTCGATTGTCGTGCTGCCGTCGGACGTGATCGAGCAGACCGGCTCCAACTCGCTCCAGGACGCGTTGCGCACAGTGCCCGGGATCACCTTCGGCGCGGCGGAGGGCGGCAACCCGATCGGCGACCGGCCCTTCATCCGCGGCTTCGATTCGCAGGGGTCGATCTATGTCGACGGCGTCCGCAGCCTGGGCTCGCAGACGCGCGAGGTGTTCGATACCGACCAGATCGAGGTGGTGCGCGGCTCCGATTCGACGCTGGGCGGGCGCGGCTCGGCGGGCGGCACGCTCAACATCATCTCCAAGCTGCCCGTCGCCGACAAATTCGGCCGGATCAGCGCGAGCTATGGCGAGGCGGACTATAAGCGCTTCACCGGCGACGTGAACCTGGCGCTCGCGGACCATATCGGGTTCCGGATCGCGGGCGTGTATCATAACCAGGACGTCGCCGGGCGCGATGCGATCCATCAGCGGCGCTGGGGCGTGGCGCCGTCGCTGACGATCGGGCTGGGCACGCCGACGCGGCTGATCGCGAGCTATTACCATCTCGAAAGCCACGAGCTGCCCGACAGCGGCATCCCTTACCTGTACACGATCGGCAACGCGCCGGGGACGGGCAACATCCTGTCGCAGCCGGCGATCGGCAACGTGGCGCTGATCAACGGCCGCACCGGCTATGTGCCGCGCACCAACTTCTACGGGCTGACCGACCGGGACTTCCGCGACGCGACCGATGACGAGGCGATGCTGCGCGTCGAGCATGATTTCGGCACGCTGACGATCCGCAACACGACGCGCTTCAACCATTCCGACCAGTCCTACATCTACACGCAGCCCGACGACTCGCAGGGCAACGTGTACGGCACCGCCGCCGTCAATCCGACGACGGGGGCCGCCGCCGCGCGCGGTGACGTGCTGACCGGCGGGCTGGTCTGGCGGCGCGGCAACACGCGTTATGGCTACACCGACGGGCTGATCGACCAGACCGACCTGTACGGCCAGTTCAAGACCGGGAGCATCGAGCATTCGATCGCGGTCGGCACCGAGTTCGCGTGGGAACAGGCGCGGCGCGGGACGTTCGTGGAGTCGACCGGCGCGACGATCACGCCGCGCTGCGATACGTCCACCATCGCGCGCTATTACTGCACCAGCCTGTTCACGCCCAACCCGAACGATCCGTGGGTGAACTATACGTCGGACACCTCGACCACGCCGACGCCGATCGTCAAGGGGCTGCCCAACACCGAGACGCAGAACGACGCCACGACGCAGGCGGTGTACGGCTTTGACTCGATCACGATCGTGCCGCGGGTGATCGTCAACCTGGGCGCGCGCTATGACCGTTTCAGCTCCGTGCTGCGGCCGGCGGTGGCGGCGGGCGCGGAGGCGATCCGGCTGCGCCGCGTCGACGGGCTGTTCAACTGGCAGGCGGGGCTGGTGCTCAAGCCGACGCGCGAGACCAGCGTCTATGCGAGCTACGCCACCGCCGCGACGCCGCCCAACAGCCTGCTGGGCGAGGGCCGCGAGGACAACGCGTTGCCGACCACGGCGACGGCCGCCAACCTCCAGCTGCTCGACGACCTGAAGCCGCAGAAGACCAAGACCTATGAGGTCGGCGCCAAGGCGAGCCTGGCGCACGAGCGGCTGCAGCTTCAGGCCGCCGCGTTCGAGACTAAAATCGACAATGCGCGCGTCACCAGCGACTCCGGCACCACCACGTTCATCGGCAAGAGCCGCATCCGGGGCATCGAGCTGACCGCGAGCGGCACAATCCTGCCCGGCTGGACGGTGTTCGGCGGCTATACCTATCTTGATCCGGTCATCCTCGACGGTGGCCAGACGATCCTGACGGCGGCGGCGGTGACGCAGACGGTGGGCGGCGTCACCACGACGCTGCGCCCGGCGGCGACGATCGCGGTGCCGAGCGTCAACACGGGCAAGCAGCTGCCGCAGACGGTGCGGAACAGCTTCACCGCGACGACCAACGTGACGCTGTTGAAGCGCTTCCAGCTCGGCGGCACCGCGATCTACAACGACCGGCAATATGGCGGCTATGCCGACAATCGCAGCTATACGCAGACCGCGACGACCGGCCCGGTCCTCAATGCCGCGACCAGGGTGCTGTATCGGTCGGTGCCGAGCTACTGGCGGTTCGACCTGCGCGGGTCGGTGGAGCTGACGCCGCAGCTGGAGCTGAGCGTCAACGCGCAGAACGTGACGGACAAGGTCTATTTCAACCAGGCCTATGCGAGCCACTATGCCTCCATCGCGCCCGGCCGGACGGTGTTCGGGACGCTGAGCCTCAAGCTGTGAGCGCGTTTCTGGCGCTGTCGCCCGACGAGGCACGTGCGGCGCTGGCGGGGCCGGCGCGCGTCGCGCTGATCCGCGAGGCGGCGGAGGCGGGGCTGGCGGATGCGCAGGCGTTGCTGGGCCAGATGCTGCTCGACGGGATCGAGGTAGAGCGCGATCCGCGCGCGGGCTTTGGCTGGTTCATGCGCGGCGCGGCGCAGGATCACCTCGTGTCGCTCAACATGGTCGGGCGCTGCTATGAGCTGGGATGGGGCGTCGCCCCCGATCCGACGCGCGCGACGGAATGCTACCGCGTCGCCGCCGAGCGTGGCATGACGGAGGGCATGTACAATTATGCGACGCAGCTGGCGCTGGGCGCCGGCGTGCCGGAGGACAAGGCGGCGGCGTTGGGCTGGTTCCGGCGCGCGGCGGCGCGCGGCTATGCCAAGGCGGAGAACTTCGTCGGCTCGTTCCACGAGGACGGCTGGGCGGGCGCGCGCGACCTGCTCGCCGCCGCGCAATGCTATAAGCGCGCGGCGGAGGGCGGCGACTTCCGCGGCTGCTTCAATCATGCGCGCATGCTGGTGGGCAAAGGCCGGGTGCGCGAGGCGCTCCGCTGGATCGGCCAGGCCGCCACGCTGGGCAACCCGCGGTTTCGCGAACAGCTGCGCGGCTGGATCGAGGAGCAGCGCGACGCTGAGCTGCGCGTGCGGGGACTGGCGGCGCTCGACCGGTGCTGACCGTCATCCCGGACCTGCTGGCGCCGGCCGAGGTGGCGCGCCTGCGCGCGCTGCTGGCGGAGGGCGAGTGGGTTGACGGCAACGCCACCTCGGGCACGCAATCCGCGCTGGCCAAGCGCAACGAGCAGCTGGCCGAAGGCTCCGGCGCGGCGCGGGAAGCGGGGGCGCTGGTGCTGGACGCGTTGGGGCGTTCGCCGGTTTTCGTCGCCGCCGCGCTGCCGCTCAAGGTGTTCCCGCCGCTGTTCAACCGCTATGCCGGGGGCCAGGCCTTCGGTGCCCATGTCGACACGGCCGTGCGTATCCAGCGCGGCAGTGACTTCCGGATCCGGGCGGACCTGTCGGCGACGATCTTCCTGGAGGAGCCGGCGGCCTATGACGGCGGCGAGCTGATCGTCGAGGGCAGTTTCGGCGAGCAATCGGTCAAGCTGCCGGCGGGACACGCGGTCGTCTATCCGTCGTCCAGCCTGCATCGCGTCGCGCCGGTGACCCGCGGGCGTCGGCTCGCCTCGTTCCTGTGGCTGCAATCGATGGTGCGCGACGACGGCGCGCGCGCGATGCTGTGGGAGCTGGATCAGGGCGTGCAGGCGGTGTCCGCCGCGATGGGGCCGGGCGACGCGGCGGCGGTGCGGCTGACGGGCGTGTACCACAACCTGCTGCGCCGCTGGGCGGACCTGTGAGCGCCGCCGCCCGCCCGGCGCGCGGCAGTCGCAAGTGGCGCAACTGGTGGATGCGCCAGCTGCATACGTGGCATTGGGTCAGCGCGGCGGTGTCGCTGACCGCGATCCTGTTGTTCGCGATCACTGGGGTGACTCTCAATCATGCCGGGTCGATCGGCGCCGTGCCGGTGGTGCGCGACGCCAAGGCGCAGCTGCCGCCGCCGCTGCTGCGCGCCTTGAGCGGCCG
>NZ_CAHJWX010000121.1 GCF_903643065.1 Sphingomonas bacterium
CTTGAGCCGCCGGAGCGCCAGCGCGGTCGCGCCGTCGGCGAGCGACGCGGGCAGGCGGCGGACGATGTCGTCGAGCAGCTTGCGGCCCAGCGTCAGCTGCTCGTCGCGCTCCTTGTGGCGCAGGTGGCGGCGGATCGCGGCCAGCGCCTTGCCGGTGATCGCGACGTCGAGCCAGGCGGGCTGCGGCGCCTGGCCCTGGCTGCGCAGGATCGCGACCTGGTCGCCATTGTCGATGACATGGGAGAGCGGCACGACGCGGCCGTTGATCTTGGCGCCCACCGCCTCATCGCCCAGATCGGTGTGGACGGCATAGGCGAAGTCGATCGGCGTCGCCCCCTTGGGCAGCTGGATCAGCTCGCCCTTGGGAGTGAAGGCGAAGATGCGGTCGGCGTACATCGCCATGCGCGTGTGTTCGAGCAGCTCCTCGGGCGTCGCGGCGGTATCGAGGATCTCCAGCAGGTCGCGGATCCAGCTATGATCCGCGTCCGGCCGGCCGCGGCCCTCCTTATAGGCCCAATGCGCGGCCAGCCCGAACTCGGCTTCCGCATGCATCGCGCGCGAGCGCAGCTGGACCTCCACGCGCGTGTTCTCGGCATGAATCACGCTGGTGTGGAGCGAGCGATAGCCGTTGCGCTTGGGGGTGGAGATCCAGTCCTTGAACCGGCCCGGCACCATCGGCCAGCGGCGGTGCACGACGCCCAGCGCGCGGTAGCATTCCTCCTCCGTCGCGACGACGACGCGAAACGCCATCACGTCCGACAGCTGCTCGAAGGAGATGTGGCGTTCCTCCATCTTGCGCCAGATCGAGTAGGGATGCTTCTCGCGCCCCGACACGTCCGCGTCGATGCCGGCGCGCGCGAGCACGTCCTTCAGGCCGCGCGCGATCGTGGCGATGCGGTCGACGCCCGAGCCCTTGAGCTGGGCGAGGCGGCGCGTGATCGACTGATAGGCCTCCGGCTCCAACTGCTCGAAGGCGAGTTCCTGCATCTCGCGCATGAACTCGTACATGCCGACCCGCTCGGCGAGCGGCGCGTAGATGTCGAGCGTCTCGCGGGCGATGCGGCGACGCTTCTCCGGCTTTGCGATATGGTGGAGCGTGCGCATGTTGTGCAGCCGGTCGGCGAGCTTGACCAGCAGCACGCGGATGTCGTCGGACATGGCGAGCAGGAACTTGCGCAGGTTCTCCGCCGCGCGCTCGTTGTCGCTCTGCGCCTCGATCTTGGACAGTTTGGTGACGCCGTCGACGAGGCGGGCGACCGACGGCCCGAACAGCCGCTCGATCTCCTGCGGGGTCGCCACCGTGTCCTCCACCGTGTCGTGGAGGATGGCGGTGGCGATCGTCTCGTCGTCGAGCCGCAGGTCGGTGAGGATGCCCGCCACCTCGATCGGGTGGCTGAAATACGGATCGCCCGACGCGCGCTTCTGGCTGCCATGCGCGTGCATGGAGAAGACATAGGCGCGGTTGAGCAGCGCCTCGTCCGCGTCGGGGTCGTATTCCAGGACCCGGTCGACCAGCTCGTACTGCCTGAGCATGGTCAAGTCCTTGGACTCGCGGGGCGATGCAAGGCAACCATAATTCTCCCCATCGCCGGGGAGGATCGCCTTTGATCAGCGCGCCGCGACGCCCGCCGCCGGACCGCTCCTCGCATGGGCGTTGCACTTCGCCAGCGCGTCGGCGTCATAGGCCTTGCCGGCGACGGTGAAGCTGGTCAGCGCGCCGGTCTGGCGCGCGATCGCGTCGCACAGCGCGGTGTCGCGCTCCGGCGCGCGGGCGGCGACATAGCTGGCGCCGACCTTCGTCCACGGCGTCTCGCGCGTCACCAGCGTCGCGCGGGCGGGTGGCTGGGCAGGGGTGGCGGTGTAATAGCCGGCGGTCTGGGCGCGGGCCGGCGCGGGGCCGACCAGCGCGGTGGCGAGGACGATCGTGGCGGCGGCGAGGACCTGGCGCATGGGAACCTTCTTGCTAAAGCGTAGCGGAAGGCTACCTATCGTCGCGATCGGCCAGTTTCAACGGGAAACTCACTTTCCGCTGTTGAAGCGGACGGATTGCGCTAGGTTGTCGCCAGAGAGAGGATGAACGGCGGTGGACAAGCTGCGCGAGAAGCTGGACGCCTGCAGCCTGCCGGCGGCGCTGGAGGCGGTGGGCGAGCGCTGGTCGTTCCTGATCCTGCGCGCCGCGTTCAACGGGCTGCGTCACTTCGAGGAGTTCCAGTCGGCGCTGGGCATCGCGCGCAACATCCTGTCCGATCGGCTGGCCCGGCTGGTGCGTCACGGCATCATGGGCCGCGCGGCGCTGGCCGACGACCGGCGCAAGATCGAATACCGGCTGACCCCCAAGGGCGAGGCGCTGCTGCCGACGATGGTGGCGTTGCGGCAATGGGGCGAACGGTGGGAGACGGGGGTACCGGCGTTTCCGGCGCTGGTCGACAGGAACGAGCTGCGGCCGATCCAGCCGGTCGCTGTGCTGGCGCAGGACGGGCGCGTGCTGCAGCTCCACGATCTGCATTGGGCGCTGCCGGGCGAGATGGCGCGCGACGCAGGCGAGGCGATCGCGGCGGAGTGAACGGTCAGGCGAGCAGGCGCCACCCCGCCAGCGCCAGCACGACCGCGAGGACCGGGCCCAGCACGCGATCGGGCGCGCGCGTCGCCAGCCAGCTGCCGACCAGCACGCCCGGCACCGAGCCGCACAGTAGCGACAGCAACAGCGCGGCGTCGACCGACCCCATGGCGAGGTGGCCCAGCCCCGCGAGCAGCGTCAACGGCACCGCATGCGCGATATCCGACCCCACCAGCCGCGCGACGGGCAGGCGCGGGTAGAGCACCACCAGCGCGGTCATCCCCAGCGCCCCGGCGCCGACCGAGGTGAGCGTGACGAGCGTGCCCAGCACCAGCCCCAGCGCGATCGTCAGCCGCGCCGTGCGCCGCTCGCTGACCTCGCCCAGCCGCGGCCTTGCCCAGGCGAGCAGCCGCGCGCGGAACAGCGTCGCGACCCCGGTCAGGATCAGCACCGCGCCAAGCGTGACGGTGATCAGGTGGCTGGTCGCGGTCGCGTCGATGCCCGACGCCTGGAGCGCGAGCAGCGTCAACGCGCAGGCGGGCAGGCTGCCCGAGGCGAGCAGCCGGACCACCCGCCAGTCCACCGTGCCGCGCGGACCGTGTACGCCCGTGCCCGCCGTCTTGGTCGCGGTGGCGAAGAGCAGGTCGGTGCCGACCGCCGTCGCCGGATGGAAACCGAAGGCGAGCACCAGCAGCGGCGTCATCAGCGAGCCGCCGCCGACGCCGGTCAGCCCGACCAGCGCCCCCACCAGCGCGCCGGCGAGCGCGTACAGGGGCGCGATCATCCGGCCTCAGCCCGCGCCCTGGGCCGGGGTGTTGACGCCCATCGATTGCAGATAGCGGCGCACGTTGCGCGCGGCCTGACGCAACCGCTGCTCGTTCTCCACCAGCGCGATGCGCACATAGCCTTCCCCCAATTCGCCGTATCCGACCCCTGGCGCGACCGCGACCTGGGCGTGAGTCAGCAATTGTTTGCAGAACTCAAGGCTGCCTAGCCCTTTCAGCGCGGGCGGCAGCGGCGCCCAGGCGAACATCGAGCTGTCGGGCGGCGGGATGTCCCACCCCGCGCGGCCGAAGCTCTCGACCAGCACGTCGCGGCGGCGGCGGTACAGGTCGCGGTTCTGCTCGACGATGTCCTGCGGCCCGTTGAGCGCGGCGACGGCGGCGGCCTGGAGCGGGGTGAAGGCGCCATAGTCGAGGTACGACTTCACGCGGGTCAGCGCGGCGATCAGCTTGGGGCACCCCACCGCGAAGCCGATCCGCCAGCCCGCCATGGAGAAGGTCTTGCTGAGCGAGGTGAACTCGATCGCGACCTCCTTGGCGCCGGGCGCCTGGAGGATCGAGGGCGTGGGGCGGCCGTCATAATATAGCTCGGAATAGGCAAGGTCGGACAGCACCCAGACCTTGTTGGCGCGCGCCCAGGCGACGAGCCGCTCGTAGAAGGCCAGATTGACCGACTCGGCGGTGGGATTGGACGGGTAGTTGACGACCAGGATCGAGGGGCGCGGGACGGTGAACGCCATCGCGCGATCGAGGCTCTCCCAATAGCGCTCGTCGGGCGTGGTCGGCACCGCGCGGATCGTGGCGCCGGCGATGATGAAGCCGAAGGTGTGGATCGGATAGGACGGGTTGGGCGCGAGCACGACGTCGCCGGGCGCGGTGATCGCGGTGGCGAGCGACGCCAGCCCCTCCTTGGAGCCCATGGTGACGACGACCTCCGTCTCCGGATCGAGCTCGACGCCGAAGCGGCGCCCGTAATAGCCCGCCTGCGCGCGGCGCAGCCCGGGAATGCCCTTGGAGGCGGAGTAGCCGTGCGCGTCGGGCTTGCGCGCGACCTCGCACAGCTTGTCGATGACGTGCGCGGGCGGCGGTAGGTCCGGATTGCCCATGCCGAGATCGATGATGTCCTCGCCGGCACCGCGCGCCGCCGCGCGCATCGCGTTCACCTCCGCGATGACGTAAGGAGGCAGGCGGCGGATGCGGTAGAAGTCGTCGGACATGCGTTCTGCTTATACCGTCACGCCGGGCTTGTCCCGGCTTCCACGGTCGGCCACGCACGGTGGCGCGCTCGGACTCGGTCCTCCGGTGGATGCCGGCACCGGGCCGGCATGACGGAGAGGACGATGACCGACCCCAACCCGCTCGACTGGCTGCGCACCGTCGGGGCGGCGCAGCTCAAGCTGATGAATGGCGCGCTGGACGCGATGGGCGCGACGGAGGGCGGTGCGTCGGTGGCGGCGTTCTGGCGCGAGGGGCTGAAGGCCTGGGAGGCGCTGGCGGGCGTCGCCGATGCGCCGGTGCCGCCGTCCACTGACAAGCGCTTCACCGACCCCGCCTGGGACGCGGCACCCTTTGCGCAGCTGCGCGCGGCGTACGAGGCCGCGACCACGCGACTGATGGCGGGCGTCGATGCCGCGCCCGTCGCCGACGAGGCGCAGCGCGAGCGGCTGCGCTTCTCCGCGCGGCTGCTGGCGGACGCGATGAGCCCGGCGAACTTCCCCTGGACCAACCCGACGGTGATGGCGCGCACCGCCCAGACCGGGGGCGAGAACCTGGTCAAGGGGATGGAGCATCTGCTCGCCGATCTGGGCCGGGGGCAGCTGACGCACACGGCACCCGGCCGGTTCGAGCTGGGGCGCGACCTGGCGACGACGCCGGGGCAGGTGATCAAGCGCACGCCGCTGTACGAGCTGATCCAATATGCGCCGGCGACCGACACGGTGCTGGCGGTGCCGCTGGTGATCTTCCCGCCCTGGATCAACCGCTTCTACATCCTCGACCTGACGCCGGAGAAGAGCTTCATCCGCTGGGCGGTGGGGCAGGGGCTGACCGTCTTCACCGTCAGCTGGAAGTCGGCGGACGCGGGCATGAAGGATGTGGCGTGGGACGATTACGTCGCGGCGCAGCTCGATGCGATCGCGACGGTGCGCGACCTGCTGGGCGTGACGGCGGCGCACGCGATCGGGTATTGCGTGGCGGGGACGACGCTGGCGGCGACGCTGGCGCTGCTCGCCGCGCGGGGGGAGGCGGACCGGATCGCGAGCGCTACCTTCTTCACCGCGCAGGTGGACTTCGCGGCCGCGGGCGAACTCCGGCATTTCATCGACGACGACCAGCTGCGCCTGCTCGCGGCGCTGTCGCCCGAGGGGTTCCTCGACGGGCGCTACATGGCGGCGACGTTCAACCTGCTGCGCGGGCGCGACCTGATCTGGAACACGGTCACCAAGAACTACCTGCTGGGGGAGGATTATCCGGCGTTCGACCTGCTTCACTGGAACGGGGACACGACCAACCTGCCGGCGGGGTGGCACCAGAGCTATCTGACCGACCTGTATCGCGACAACCGGCTGGTCGAACCGGGCGCGCTGTCGGTCGATGGCACGCCGCTCGATCTCGGGCGGGTGGAGACGCCGACCTATGTGCAGGCGGGGCGCGAGGACCATATCGCGCCGGCGGCGAGCGTGTGGAAGATCACGCATCACTTCAAGGGCCCGCTGCGCTTCGTGCTCGCCGGCTCGGGACACATTGCCGGCGTGGTCAACCCGCCGGCGGCAGGGAAATATCAATATTGGACCAACGACGCCATGGTCGGCTCGCTCGACGAGTTCGTCGCCGGCGCGACCGAGACCAAGGGCAGCTGGTGGCCCGACTGGATGGCCTGGCTCGCCGCGCGCGATGGCACGCGGGTCCCGGCGACCGGCGCGCGGGTGCCGGGTGGCGGCAGCCTGCCC
>NZ_CAHJWX010000122.1 GCF_903643065.1 Sphingomonas bacterium
GCGCGAACAGGTGGCGCGCGAGGCGGAAGAGGCCGCCGCGGCCGCCGCCGCCGCCGCCGCCAAGCGCATCCCCAAGGTCGCGTCCGCCGCCGAACTCAAGGCCATCCGCGACGCCCGCTACGCCGCCCGCAAGGCGCGCCAGAAGTAACCTGGCGCCATTGCCGGCGCGCCCCTGCGCGCGCTAGGCGACCGGGATGAGCGACCACACCTATCCCGTCCCCCTCGCCCGCGCGAGCGCCGCCAGCATCGACGAGGCGGAGTATCGGCGGCTGTACGAGGAGTCGGTCAGCAGCCCCGGCGGCTTCTGGATGGACCAGGCCAGGAGCCTGGACTGGGTCCGCCCGCCGACCATCGCCGGCGACTATTCCTTCGCGGAGAAGGATTTCCACATCCGCTGGTTCGCCGACGGCCAGCTCAACGTCGCGCATAATTGCCTCGATCGGCACCTGCACCAGCACGCCAACGCCCCGGCGCTGATCTGGGAGCCGGACGAGCCGGGCGAGGAGCCGCGCCGCTTCACCTATGCCGAGCTGCATGCCGCCGTCTGCCGCGCGGCCAACATGCTCAAGGGCCATGGCGTCGCGAAGGGCGACCGCGTCACCATCTACCTGCCGATGATCCCGGAGGCGGCGATCGCGATGCTCGCCTGCGCGCGGATTGGCGCGATCCATTCGGTGGTGTTCGGCGGCTTCTCGCCCGAGGCGCTGGCCGGACGCATCGCCGATTGCGGCTCGACGCTGGTCATCACCGCCGACGAGGGCCGGCGCGGGGGCAAGCGCATCCCCCTCAAGGCGAATGTCGACGCCGCCGCCGAGCGTGTCCCGGTCGAGCGCGTCGTCGTGGTGCAGGCAACCGGCGCCGCCGTGCCGATGGGCGAGCGCGACCGCTGGTGGCATGAGGGCATGCAGGCCGCCGGTCTCGATTGCCCGCCCGCCGCGATGGACGCGGAGGATCCGCTGTTCATCCTCTATACCAGCGGCTCGACCGGCAAGCCCAAGGGCGTGATGCACACCACCGCCGGCTACCTGCTCTACGCCAAATGCACGCACGCCTGGTGCTTCGACCTCAAGCCGGGCCAGGTCTGGTGGTGCGCGGCCGATGTCGGCTGGATCACGGGGCACAGCTACGTCGTCTATGGCCCGCTCGCCAATGGCGGCACGACCTTGATGTTCGAGGGGCTGCCCAACTGGCCCGACGCGAGCCGGATGTGGCAGGTGGTGGACCGGCACCGGGTGCACGCCCTCTATACCGCGCCGACCGCCCTGCGCGCGCTGATGAAGGAGGGCGACGCGCCGGTGAAGGCGACCAGCCGCGCCTCGCTCAAGCTGCTGGGCACGGTGGGCGAGCCGATCAATCCGGAGGCGTGGCGCTGGTATCGCGAGGTCGTCGGCGAGGGCCGCTGCCCGATCATCGACACCTGGTGGCAGACGGAGACCGGCGGCGCGATGATCGCCCCCCTGCCCGGCGCGACGCCGCTCAAGCCGGGCTCGGCCACCAGGCCGCTGTTCGGCGTCTCGCCGCAGATCGTCGATGCCGAGGGCACGGTGCTGACCAAGGCAGCGAGTGGCGACCTCGTCATCAAGGAAAGCTGGCCCGGCCAGATGCGCGGCGTCTGGGGCGATCCCGAGCGGTTCTTCCAGACCTATTTCACGCAATTTCCGGGCAAATACGCCACCGGCGACGGCGCGCGGCGCGACGCGGACGGCTATTACTGGATCACCGGCCGGGTCGACGACGTCATCAACGTCTCGGGCCACCGGCTCGGCACGGCGGAGGTCGAATCGGCACTGGTGCTGCACCCCGATGTGGCGGAGGCGGCGGTGGTCGGCCGCCCGCACGAGGTGAAGGGCGCCGCCATCTACGCCTATGTGACGCTCAATGCCGGCGTCGCGGCCACGCCCGAGCTGGGCGACACGCTCAAGGCCTGGGTCCGCCAGGAGATCGGCCCGATCGCCACCCCCGACGCACTCCAGTTCGCGGCCTCACTTCCGAAAACGCGCTCGGGCAAGATCATCCGCCGCATCCTGCGCGCGATCGCGGCGGGGCGGACGGACGATCTGGGCGACACCAGCACGCTGGCGGACCCGGCCGTGGTCGGCGATCTGGTCGCGGGCCGGGTCGCCTGACGCAAGCGGCCGGCCCCGCCGCTGGACACGGGAACCGGCCGCGTGACACAATCCGGGGCATGCCGCTTCCCGCCCTGTTCGATCACCTCGCGCTGCCCGTCATCGGCTCGCCGCTGTTCATCATCTCCGGCCCCGATCTGGTCATCGCTCAGTGCAAGGCGGGGATCGTCGGCTCGTTTCCGGCGCTCAACGCCCGACCGGCGGCGCTGCTCGACGAGTGGCTGCATCGCATCACGCAGGAGCTGGCCGCGCACAACCGCGATCATCCCGAACGCCCCGCCGCGCCGTTCGCGGTCAACCAGATCGTCCACAAGTCCAACGACCGGCTGGAACAGGATCTCACCATCTGCGCCAAGTGGCGGGTGCCGATCACCATCACGTCGCTCGGCGCGCGCGAGGAGCTCAACCGGGCGGTGCACGGCTGGGGCGGGATCGCGCTGCACGACATCATCGACGACCGGTTCGCGCGCAAGGCGATCGAAAAGGGCGCGGACGGGCTGATCGCGGTCGCCGCCGGCGCCGGCGGCCATGCCGGACGATTGTCGCCCTTCGCGCTGGTCGGCGAGATCCGGCAATGGTTCGATGGTCCGCTGGCGCTGTCCGGCTCGATCGCGACGGGCGGCGCGGTGCTGGCCGCGCGGGCGATGGGCGCCGACTTCGCCTATATCGGTTCGCCCTTCATCGCGACCGACGAGGCGAACGCCGACGACGGGTACAAGGCCGGCATCGTCGCGGGCCGAGCGAGCGACATCGTCTATTCGAATCTGTTCACCGGCGTGCACGGCAATTACCTGCGCGGCTCGATCACGGCGGCGGGGCTCGATCCCGACAACCTGCCCGAGGGCGACCTCGCCACGATGAGCTTCGGCGGCGGCACCGCGCCCAAGGCGTGGAAGGACATCTGGGGCTCGGGCCAGGGGATCGGCGCGGTGACGGCCGTGGAGCCGGTCGCGGCGCGCATCGACCAGCTGAAACGCGAATACGACGCCGCGCGCGGACGCCTGCTCGCTGATCGTTGATCAGGCTCCCGCGGAGGGAACGGGCGAGCGGGGCCCCGGGCGCGGGCGTGCCGCCGCCCCGCCGCCGATCCAGCGCCGCAGCGGGTTCTCGAACCAGGCGAAGGAGGCGGCCGAGAGTAGGGCGATGATGACGACGCCCAGCCCGATCGACACGGCCGCCGCCGCCGGCGAGCGACCGAGCAGGCGCGGGAACACGAACGAAATGAACACGGTCGTGACGGGCACGTGCAGCATGTAGATGGAATAGGTCAGCCGGCCCTGCGCGCTGATCGGGCGGACGCTCAGCAGCGTCGACACGCCCGCCTGATCGGCCAGCAGCCCCGCCGCGACTAGGCCCCAACTCGCCGCCAGCATCAGATAGCCGGGCGTGGGCGCGAACAGCGCGATCGCGAACACCGCCAGCGCGGCGTGGAACACCGCGCCGCTCCGCGCGAGCAGCGGACGCAGCACCCCGGCGCCATGCACCGCCAGCCACAGCCCGAACGCGAAGCTCGGCAGCACGCGCAGGATACCCATCCGCCAAGTCAGCTCGTACAGCGGCAACCCGGTCAGCGCGCGCGCCAGCCAGATGCTCGCCGCCAGCAGCACCGCGACCATCAGCAGGCCCCGCCCGCGCCCGATCGCGATCGCCGCCGCCAGCACCGGGAAGACCAGATAGGCGAACACTTCCGCGCTGATCGACCACGACACGAAATTATACGACAGCTTGCCGTCCGGAAACCAAGCGTGAATCAGCAACAGGTTGGGCACGATCTGCCCGGCGTCGAACCGGCTCGGATCGTCGACGGTCAGGTGGTAGCGCGCGACGCCGACGCCGATCGCGATGTAGAACAATAGCGTCGCGAGGTGGAGCGGGTATAGCCGGGCGAAGCGCTTGCGCAGGAACCGCCCATAGTCCTCCGCCGACCGGATCACCCCGACGTAGACGCCGCCGATGACGATGCCGGACACCACGAAGAACAGGTCGACGAACAGCGACAACGTCCCCGGCGGCCGCACGCCCGCATGGGGCAGGATGTGCAGCGCCGCTATGCCGATGCTGGCGACGAGGCGCAAACCCTCGATGGTCCGCAGCAGCGGCACCTGGCCGGTCGCGGGCACATCCAGCCCCGCGACCCGCGCCGTTCAGGCCGCGACCGCCAGCGCGTCGACCGGCGCCGGCCGTTTGTCGAACACCTCGTCGATCAGCCCAAAGGTCTTCGCCTCGTCCGACGACAGGAAGGTGTCACGATCCATCCGCCGCTCGATCTCGTCGATCGGCTGGCCGGTATACCTGGCGTACAGCTCGTTCATTCGCGACCGGATGCGCAGGATCTCCTTGGCCTGGATCTCGATGTCGGACGCCATGCCCTGCGCGCCGCCCGAGGGCTGGTGGATCATGATCCGCGCGTTGGTGAGCGCGACGCGCATCCCCGGCTCGCCGCTCGCGAGCAGAAACGACCCCATCGACGCCGCCTGCCCGATGCACACGGTGCCGACCTTCGGCCGGATATATTGCATCGTGTCATGGATCGCCATGCCCGCCGTGACGACGCCGCCCGGCGAGTTGATATACATGAAGATGTCCTTCTTCGGATTCTCCGACTCCAGGAACAGCAGCTGGGCGGTGATCAGCGACGCCATCCCGTCCTCGACTCCGCCGGTCACGAACACGATGCGCTCGCGCAAGAGGCGGGAGAAGATGTCGAACGAGCGTTCGCCGCGGTTCGACTGCTCGATGACGATCGGCACCAGACCCGCTTGCGTCTGGGTGAGGCCGAGCCCGGCCTGGGCGAGCGGAGCGCGGAAATCGCCGGTCTCGAACGGATTGTGCATGGGAAACTCTCTGCTGCGAAAGAGTGACCTACATCGCCCACGCCCGGACCGACTTCAAGCCCCGGGCGCCCGCTGCGCGAGGTAAGCCAGCCGGCGCACCTCGCGTCGACCGCGCGTCACCGTGTCCAGGATCAGCCCGGCAAAGACACACAAGGCCGCCAGGATCACCAGCCCCGTCGCCGCGATCGCGGTGGGGAAGCGCGGCACCAGCCCCGTGCGCGCGTAGGTCGTCGCCAGCGGCACGCCCAGCATCATCGCCACCAGCGCCAGCAACAACCCGATCGTGCCGAAGAACCGCATCGGCCGCTCCAGGCGATACAGCGTCACCATCGTGCGCAGGATGCGCGCGCCGTCGCGATAGGTGGACAGCTTGGACGCCGATCCCGCCGGCCGCGCCGCATAGGCCGTCTCCATCTCCCCCACCGGCATGCGCAGCTCCAGCGCGTGGACGCAGATATCGGTCTCGATCTCGAACCCGGTCGACAGCGCCGGATAGCTCTTCACGAAGCGCCGCGAGAAGACGCGATAGCCGGAGAAGATGTCGGTGAACGACCGTCCGAACAGCCGCGCCAGGAAGCCGGTCATCAGCCGGTTGCCCAGCACATGCCCGCGCCGGTACGCGTCCGCTTCATCGGGCACGCGAGCGCCCACCATCATGTCGAGCTGCTCGTCCAGCAGCCGCGCAACCATCGCCGGCGCCGCGCCCGCGTCGTAGGTCGCGTCGCCATCCGCCATCACGTACACGTCCGCCTCGACATCGGCGAACATGCGCCGCACCACCGCGCCCTTGCCCTGCACCCGCTCGTGGCGGACCAGCGCCCCGGCCGCGTTCGCGACGGCGGCGGTCCGGTCGGCCGAGTTGTTGTCATAGACATGGATCACCGCGCCCGGCAGCGCCGCGCGGAACGCCGCCACCGTCGCCCCGACCGCCGCCTCCTCGTTGAAGCAGGGCAGCAGCACGGCGATGATGGGTAGCGTCATGCTGCTCTCCCCTCGGGATCCCGGCCTTGGGCCGGGATCCCGCTTTCTTCGGCGTCGGATCTAGGCAGCGGGACCCCGGGTCGAGGCCGGGGTGACGATGACGCTATTGCGCCGCCTTCTTTGCGCGCGGCTTCCCCTCGGCCTTGCTCGCGACCGGCTTGACCGGGGCGTCCGCCGCCTGCGTGCCCTCGGCCGCTTCCGCCGCCACCGGCGAGCTCTCCAGCACCTGCGTCTCCGCCGTCACCGGCGCGCCCTTTCGCGTGCGCGGCGCCGTCGCCTCCGCCGGTGCGTCCACGCCGGCGTTCGCGCCC
>NZ_CAHJWX010000123.1 GCF_903643065.1 Sphingomonas bacterium
GTCACGATCCTGCCCGCGCTCGCGCCCGGCGCGGTGCTGATCGACTGTTCCACGATCGACGTCGCCACCGCGCGGCGCGTGGCTGGGCAGGCGCGCGACGCCGGCCACCTCGCGGTCGATGCCCCCGTCTCGGGTGGGATCGCGGCGGCGGCGGGGGGCACGCTCACCTTCATGGTCGGCGGCACGGCGGAAGGCTTCGAGCGAGCCCAACCGGTGCTCGCCGCGATGGGCAAGGCGGTGATCCATGCCGGCGCCAGCGGCGCGGGCCAAGCGGCGAAGATCTGCAACAACATGATCCTGGGCGCGGCGATGATCGCGACCTGCGAGGCGTTCGGGCTGGCGGCGAAGCTGGGCCTCGACGCGCGGGCTTTCTTCGACATCGCCAGCGTCTCGTCGGGTCAGAGCTGGAGCATGACCAGCTATTGCCCCGTCCCCGGCGTCGGCCCCGACACGCCCGCCGACCACGATTATCACGGCGGCTTCGCGGCGGCGCTGATGCTCAAGGACCTGCGCCTCGCGATGCAGGCAGCGGGCGAGGCAGGCGCGGCGACGCCGATGGGCGCGCGGGCGGCGGAGCTGTACGAGCGGTTCGTCGGCGCCGGGGAGGGCGGCAAGGACTTCAGCGGCATCATCGAGATGCTGCGGTGATCACCTCCTCGTCATGCCGGCACGAGGCCGGGTGACGACGGGCATCCTCCCGCGCTACACCGCTCCGACAGGGGAGGAACGATGGCGACGACACCAGAGCCGACCAAGGCCGACATCCGGCTCGTCATCGCCGCCTCGGCGCTGGGCACGGTGTTCGAATGGTATGATTTCTTCATCTGGGGCACGCTGACCGCGTCGGGCATCCTCCAGCGCTCGTTCTTCCGCCCCGGTGACCAGTCGGTCGCGACCTTGCTCGCCTGGGCCACCTTCGCGGTCGGATTCGCGTTCCGGCCGCTGGGCGCGATGGTGTTCGGCTATCTGGGCGACAAGCTCGGGCGCAAATATACGTTCCTGGTCACGATCACGCTGATGGGGGTCGCCACCGCCGGGATCGGCGTCGCGCCCACCTATACGGCGATCGGCTGGGCGGCGCCGGCGCTGATCCTGTTGTGCCGCGTCGCCCAGGGCTTGGCGCTGGGCGGCGAATATGGCGGCGCGGCGATCTATGTCGCGGAGCACGCGCCGCAGGGCCGCGCGGGGCTGTACACCAGCTTCATCCAGGCGGGCGTGGTCGGTGGCTTCATCCTCAGCCTCGCCGTGGTGCTCGTGACCAAGGCATCGGCCGGCGCCGACGCGTGGGCGACGGGCTGGTGGCGCTTCCCGTTCCTGTTCTCGCTGCTGCTGCTCGCCGTGTCGCTATGGATGCGGCTCAAGCTGTCCGAAAGTCCCGTGTTCCGCGCGATGCGCGCGGCGGGCGAGGCGGCGGTCAATCCGTTCCGTGAGAGCTTCACCTGGCCCGGCAACGTCCGCCGCTTGCTCGTCGCGCTGTTCGGCATCGCGGCGGGGCTGACGGTGATCTGGTACACCGCGCTGTTCTCGGCGCTGACCTTCCTGACCGGGCCGATGCACATGGACGAGCGGGCGGCGCAGCTGATCGTCGCCGCCGGCGCGCTGGCCGGGCTGGTCTTCTATTTCCTGACGGGCGCCTGGTCCGATCGGGTCGGGCGCAAGCGGCCAATCGTGATCGGCTACGCCCTGACGCTGGTCCTGCTATTCCCGCTGTTCCACCTGATCGGCCATGCGGCGGGCGATGGCGCGGGAGCGCCGGGCCAGGTGCCGGGCGCGGGCGCGGTCGCGCTGATCCTGTTCGGCATCCTGGGATTGATGGCGCTGTCCGGGCTCAGCTATGGCTCGGTCGCGGCATTGCTGGCGGAGATGTTCCCGCCGCGCATCCGCTATTCCTCGCTGTCGATTCCCTATCATTTCGGGACGGGCTATTTCGGCGGTTTCCTGCCGCTGATCTCCACCGCGATCGTGAAGGGGACCCACGATCCATATGCCGGGCTGTGGTACACCGAGGCGGTGGTGGCGATGGCGTTGGCGGTGACGTGGTGGGGGCTGGCGGAGCCGCCAGCAATCACTGCAGCGCCCTGACCTCCGCGCTGCCCGCGCACGCGTCCAGCCGCGACAGGTCGAGCGGCGGGCGCGGCCCGCTCACCGGCGGCACCTCGAACCCCATGCCGATCGCGTGCGCGGCGAAGCGCGCCGGGTCGTTGCCCGTGCACCGCATCAGCGCGGCCAGCATCCGGGGCGGCGTGTCATGGCTCTCGAATGACAGCCGGAACGTCCCCCAGTGGATCGGCAGCGCCAGCCCGGCGCCGGTGCGATCGAACACCCGCACCGCCTCGATCGGACCCATGTGGCTGCCGATCCGCATCTGCCCCGGCACGAAGCGGAACGCGCCGATCGGCAGCGCCGCGAACCGGATGGCGCCGTGCGACGCCGCCTCCGCCGGCCATCGGCCGTCACCCCAGCCGGTATCGGCGGCGAAGTAGAAATTGCCCCCACTCGGCAGCCTGACCACGAAGCCGGACCACAGCGCCCGGTTGCGATCGGTCGAATAGCGCGTGCCCCAATGCTGCGCGCGCACCACCACCACCGACACGCCATGGCCGACCGGCACCTCACCGCCCCAGTCCGCCGTCGTGGCTTTCGCGCCGCCGGCTTGCGCGATCACCGCGTCGTTGCCGAGGCTGGTGACGATGCGCGGGTGATCCCGTGTCCACAGCCGCCTCAGCGTCGGCAGGTCGAGATGATCGTAATGGTTGTGGCTGATCAGCACGAGGTCGATGGTCGGCAGGTCTTCGAACCGCACGCCCGGTGCCGCGACCCGCCTCGCCCCAATCCGCCACGGGCCGGTGCGGTCGCTCCAGATCGGATCGGTGAGGATGTTGAGCCCGTGGGTCTGCACCAGCACCGTCGCATGGCCGATCCAGGTGACGAGCATCCGCTCGCCCTCCACCCGCGCCGGCGGCCTGGACGGGTGCACCTCCACCCGCTCGGGCCAGGGCGGCCGCCCGTCGCGCCCCGTGAAATAGCGCCACAGAAAGCCTATCCGGCTGCCGCCGGTCGGGATCTCCGCCGTGTCGTCGCGTCCAGGATTGAAGAAGCGCTCGCCATCGAAATGATCGGACGGCGGCCCCCTGTAATAGATGCGATCAAGGAAGCGCGGCACGACCGTGATCGCCAGCCCGAGCAGGATCACGAGCAGCAGCACGATCGCGCCGGCGATCTTGAGGACGGCGGCGATCAAGAAGGGCGGGTCCGCATGTCATCGTCAACGCAGGTTGCGGGGGTCGGTTCACCCGCACTGTCGCAAGCGACCTTGCCCGATGCCATCGGCCGCGCGACAGTCCCACTGGGGTGTTCGCCCCGGCCGAAGGAGAACACCATGCGCCGCCTGATCCTCGCCGCCCTGCTCGCCGCCACCCCTGCCGGCGCCAGGACCGTCGCGGTCGAGGAAAAGTCGATCGACCAGCTTCAGGCGATGATGGCCGCCGGCCAGGCGTCCAGCGCCGATCTCGTCCAGGCCTATCTCAAGCGCATCGCCGCGATGGACCGCCAGGGCCCGACGCTGCGCGCGGTGATCGCGCTCAACCCCGACGCGCTCGCCCAGGCCAGGGTGCTCGACGCCGAGCGCAAGGCCGGGCACCTGCGCGGGCCACTCCATGGCATCCCGGTGCTGATCAAGGACAATGTGGAGACCGCCGACAACGTCGCCACCACCGCGGGCAGCCTCGCGCTCGCCGCCAACGTCACGCGCCGCGACGCGCCGGTGGTGGCGCAGCTGCGCGCGGCCGGCGCGGTGATCCTGGGCAAGACCAACCTCTCCGAATGGGCGAACATCCGCTCGACGCGATCGATCAGCGGTTGGAGCGCGGTCGGGGGCCAGGTGCGCAACCCGTACGCGCTCGATCGCACGGCCTGCGGTTCGTCGTCGGGCTCGGGCGCGGGCGTGGCGGCGTCGTTCGCCGCCGCCGCCGTGGGCACGGAGACCGATGGCTCGGTGGTCTGCCCGTCGTCGATCAACGGGCTGGCCGGGCTCAAGCCCTCGATCGGGCTGGTCAGCCGCACGCACGTGGTGCCGATCAGCCATTCGCAGGACACGCCCGGGCCGATGGCGCGCTCGGTCAGGGATGTCGCGCTGATGCTCTCGGCGATGGTCGGCGGCGACCCCGTCGACGCGCCGCGCGGGGTGGCGACCGACTATGTCGCCGGCCTGTCGACCAGCGCGCTGTCGGGGCTGCGGATCGCGGTGCTGCGCCCGGCGATGACGCCGGATCTCGCTGCGGCGTTCGACCGCGCGCTGGCGGTGCTGCGCGCCGGCGGCGCCGAGCTGGTCGAGGTGGAGCGGCCCAAGACCGAAGGGCTGGGCGCGGCCGAGCAGGTCGTGCTGCAGACCGAGCTCAAGGCGGACCTGAACGCCTATCTCGCGACCACCCCGCCGGCGGTGACGACGCGGACGCTCGCCGACGTGATCGCGTTCAACACCGCGCACGCGGCGACCGAGATGGCCTATTTCGGGCAAGAGACGTTCGAGGCGGCGCAGCGGACGACGGGGCTGGACGATCCGGACTACCAAGCCGCGCGCGCCAAGTCGCTCCGGCTCGCCAGCGAGGCGATCGACGGCCTGCTGGCCAAGGCTCGCGCGACCGTGCTGGTGGAGCCGAGCTACGGCCCCGCCTGGCTGATCGAGCCGGTCTATGGCGATCAGTATGACGGGCCGTCCTCGGCCGGGCTGCCCGCCGTCGCGGGCTATCCGAACCTGACGGTGCCGATGGGCCTGGTGCGCGGCCTGCCGGCCGGCCTGTCCTTCATCGCCACCCGATACGGCGAGGCGACCGTGCTCGGCGCCGGCTATGCCTATGAACAACGGGCGCACACCCGCATCGCGCCCCGCTACCTGCCGACGGCGGACGTGGGGCCGGGGATGACGGGAAGTCGCTGAGCGATCAGGCTCACCCCCGCTCCAGCAGCTCCGGCCTGATCCGGAGCGCGTGCGTCGCCACCCGCACCTCGATCATGAACGCAGCCAGCGCCGCGATCAGGAACACCATCGCGCCGATGAACGCGAACGCGACGCCACGGCCGATGTGCAGCCGCCCGAGTTCGGCCACGAACAGCAGCGTCACCACCAGGCAGGTCGTCACCGCGCTCAGCACCGCCAGCAGCAGCCCGGCGTTGATCAGCCGGATGCGCTGGTCGAGCACGCGCAGCTCGCGGACGTGACGGTCGTGCTCGGGCCCCTGACTTTTAGGATGAAGCGCCTCCAGCATCCGCCCACGATCGACCACGCGCCCCAGCCGTCCCGCCAGCACGTTCACGAACGCGCCGATGCCCGCCAGCATGAACACCGGCGAGAGCGAGAGCTGGATCGTCTGCGCGATGGTGGAGACGGCGGGGAAGGTCGGCACGCTCAGTTCATGCGATGATCGGCCCCCAAAAGGAACCCGCCACTAGCGACCTCAGCCTTGCCAAGCATCCCGTTCGCGAACGGGCGCGTGGCGGAGCCGCCGGGGTGAGGCACGCGACTGGAGCGCGAGGGAAGAAGGATCGATGGATCGGATCGGCATTCTGACGGAGGGATCGCCGACTAGCTAGTGATTGCCCTGGCGACGTCCGTATAGGATGGACGGTGTTTCAGGCGAGTTGGACGGAAATGATGGAGCTGCCCGCGACGCCGCTGCTGGACGGCGTTGGTATTCCTGACGATCTTCGTCGTTTGAAGCCCGAGCAGTTGCGGCAGCTGGCGGACGAGTTGCGGGCGGAGGTGATCAGCGCGGTGGGTGTGACGGGGGGTCATCTGGGGTCGGGGCTGGGCGTGGTGGAGCTGACCACCGCGCTCCACTATGTGTTCGACACGCCGCGCGACCGGCTGATCTGGGACGTCGGGCACCAATGCTATCCGCACAAGATCCTGACCGGGCGGCGCGACCGCATCCGCACCTTGCGCCAGGGCGGCGGACTGTCGGGGTTCACCAAGCGGAGCGAGAGCGAGTATGACCCGTTCGGGGCGGCGCATTCGTCGACCTCGATCTCGGCGGCGCTGGGCTTTGCGATCGCCAACCAGCTGGGGGGCCGGCCGGGCAAGGCGATCGCGGTGATCGGCGACGGCGCGATGTCGGCCGGCATGGCGTATGAGGCGATGAACAACGCCGAAGCCGCGGGCAACCGGCTGGTGGTGATCCTCAACGACAACGACATGTCGATCGCGCCGCCGGTGGGGGGCTTGTCGGC
>NZ_CAHJWX010000124.1 GCF_903643065.1 Sphingomonas bacterium
CGCGGGACGGCCGGCCGGGCTGTCGGTGGTGCTGGTCGGCGACGACCCGGCCTCGGCGGTCTATGTCCGCTCGAAGGGCAAGGCGACGCGCGCGGCGGGGATGCACGGCGTGGAGCACGTCCTGCCCGCCGACACGACGCAGCCCGCGCTGATGACGCTGGTGGACCGGCTCAACGCCGACCCGGCGATCGACGGCATCCTGGTGCAGCTGCCGCTCCCGAGACATCTCGACGAATGGGCGGTGGTGAGCCGGATCGATCCGGACAAGGACGTCGACGGGCTACATCCGGTCAATGTCGGGCGGCTGGCGAACGGCGTGCCGGGGCTGCGGCCCTGTACCCCGCTGGGCAGCCTGCTGCTGCTGGAAGGGCTGGGCGCGCCGCTGGCGGGGCAGGAGGCGGTGGTGCTGGGCCGGTCGCAGCTGGTCGGGCGGCCGGTGGCGCAGCTGCTGGTCAATGCCAACTGCACGGTGACGGTGGCGCACAGCCGCACCCGCGACGTCGCGGCGCATGTCGGGCGCGCGGACATCGTGATCGCGGCCGTGGGCATCCCGGGGTTCGTGAAGGCCGACTGGGTGAAGCCCGGCGCGACCGTAATCGACGTCGGCATCAATCGCGTCGCGGGTGGGCTGGTCGGCGATGTCGATCCGGCGGTGGCCGAGGTGGCGGGCGCGCTGACGCCGGTGCCGGGCGGGGTGGGACCGATGACGATCGCCTGCCTCCTGCGCAACACGCTGGAGGCGGCGTGCCGGCGCGAGGGGGTGGCGTTCGGCTTGTGATTGCGGCGCTGCTCCTCGCGGTCGCGCCGGCCACGGTGACCGAGGCGGAGCGTGCCTTCGCCGCCGACGCGAAGGCGATCGGGCAATGGGCGGCGTACCGGAAATGGGCGGCGCCGGACGCGACGATGTTCGTGCCGGAGCCGGTGAAGGCGCAAAACTGGCTGAAGGACCGCGCCGATCCGGCGGCGGCGATCGAGTGGTGGCCGACGGCGGCCTGGGTGTCGTGCGACGGGACCGTGGCGGTCGATACTGGCGGTTGGAAGCGGCAGGACGGCGGCGTCGGCTATTTTACGACCGTGTGGCGGCGTGAGCCGGATGGGCGCTGGCGGTGGATCGTCAGTCACGGCGATCATGCCGCTGCGCCCAGGCCACGGCCGGCGTCGCCTCCGATCAGGCGGGCGATGTGTGGTGCTCGCCTGGACCAGCAAATCGAGCATCTGCCGCCCGGGCTGCCGGTGCCGCTCGAGCACGCGGGCAAGGGGGCGCTGGGGGTCTCCGATGACGGCAGCCTCGCCTGGTACTGGGGCGCTGGCTGGAAAGGAGGGCGCTGGGTCCAGGTGACCTTGACCGCGCCCCTCGATTTCCGGCACCCACCCGATTCGAGTACCGGGTCGGTGCACTTCTGGGCCGAAGGCTACAAGGCGTGGCCGCTGTGCGTGATCGATGATCATGTCGACGCGCCGCAATGATCGAGCTCTACGTCTCCTCGCTCATCACCTTCTTCGTGGTGATCGATCCGCCCGGCTGCGCGCCGATCTTCGCGGGGCTGACCGCTGGGGCGAGCGGCCCGCATCGGCGTGCGATGGCGGTGCGCGCGGTGGTGGTCGCGGCGCTGATCCTGCTGGTGTTCGCGGCGTTCGGCGAGGCGCTGCTGCATGGGCTGGGGATCAACCTGTCGTCGTTCCGCATCGCGGGCGGGATCATGCTGTTCCTGATCGCGCTGGAGATGGTGTTCGAGCGGCGCACGCAGCGGCGCGAGGACCGCGCGGCGCAGGTCGCGGCCGAGCATGTCGAGGACGTGTCGATCTTTCCGATGGCGATGCCGATGATCGCCGGGCCGGGCTCGATTGCGACGGTGATGCTGCTGGCGGCGCGGCATCCGGGGCTGGCGGCGCATCTGGTGGTGCTGGGCGCGATGGGCACGATCCTGCTCGCGACGCTGGCGGCGCTGCTCGCGGCGGGGCCGCTGATGCGGCTGCTGGGCGCCAGGATCGAGGCGGTGGTGACGCGGCTGCTGGGCGTGCTGCTCGCGGCGCTCGCGGTGCAGTTCGTGACGGACGGGTTGCAGGTGTCGTTGCGGTAGGGCGGCAGCGGTCAGGCGGGGTGGGGCTGTTCGCGGTCGCGCAGGCCTTGGTGCAGATCGATGGCGGGGACCAGAAAAGCGGCGAGCATCGTCCCGATGGCGATCAGCAGCACGCCACAGAAGGTCACGTGAAGCGACTGGCCGAGCGCGGCGCGCGCGGCGCCATCGCCGACCGCCCCGGCCCCACGGTCGAGCAGGTGCCGCACCTGTTCGACCGAGACGGCGCCCCCGCGCGCGAGGCTGACGTTCAGCGCCGCGCCGAGCACGGTCGCGCCCAGCGTGCTCCCCAGGTTGCGCGCGAACAGGTTGGAGGCGGTGGCCGCGCCGCGTTCCGCCCAGCCGACGCTGTCCTGGATGATGACGATCGCGGCGGTGCTGAGGAAACCCATGCCGAACCCCAGCACCAGCGAGCCCGCCCCCGCCTGCCACGGTGATCCCCCCGGCGCCAGCATCACGAACGCCAGCGCGCCGACCGGCAACAGGACGCCGCCGAACACCAGGGTCGGCCGCAACCCGAAACGCGCGAAGTTGCGCGCCGCCAGCGTCGCCCCGATCGGCCAGCCCAGCACGGTCGCGGTCAGCGTGAATCCGGCGACCAGCGCCGAATAGCCGAGCACCACCTGCACGTACATCGGCAGGAACGTCGTCAGGCCGATGATGGTCATCCCGCTCAGCAGCGTGGCGGCGTTGGTGGTCGCGATCGGCCGCCGCGCCCACAGGGCGAACGCCACCATCGGATCGCGCGCGCGGCGCTCCTGCCAGACGAACAGCGCGCCGCCCACCAGGCATACCGCGGCGCTGGCCAGCGATATCGCGCGGTTCGTGCCCGCCTCCGTCAGCGCCAGCATCAGCGCGGCGATGGCGACCGTGAACAGCAGCGCGCCCGCCACATCGACGCCGCGCTGCTCGCTGGCGCCGCTCTCGCGCAGGAAGAAGTGAAAGCCTGCGGCGGCGACGATGCCCACGGGCACGTTGATCCAGAAGATCCACGCCCAGCTGACATGCGAGATGATCAGCCCGCCCGCCAGCGGCCCGATCACCGACGACACCCCCCACACGCTGGCGAGATAGCCCTGCACGCGCCCGCGCTCGTGCGCGGCGTACAGATCGCCGATGACGGTGACCGCCACCGGCTGGATCGCGCCGGCGCCGATGCCCTGGATCAGCCTGAACGCGATCAGCGACGGCATCGACCAGGCGATGCCGCACAGCACCGACCCCGCTAGGAAGATCGCGATCCCCGCCAGCAGGATGGACTTGCGCCCATAGACGTCCGCCAGCTTGCCGAACACCACGGTGGTCGCGGTCTGCGCGAGCAGGAACGAGGAGAACACCCAGGCATATAGGTCCAGGTTGCCGAGGCGGCCGACGATCTGCGGCATCGCGGTGGACACGATCGTCGCCTCGATCGCGATCATGAACGACGCGGCCATCACGGAGGCGAGCACGAGCGGGCGGCTGAGGGAGGGTGAAGCCATCCGCGCGCCTTAGGCGGGGGGAGGGCGAACGGGAAGCTAGTCGGCGGAACCCATGGTCTGGCCGACGTCGGCGCGCCCGCCTGCCCGGCCCGCGATGCACGCGATCAGGCGTGCAGACGAGAGGCTCACGGCGCCTTGCCAGTCGTCCCCTCGACCGCTCACCCCATCGCGGCCGTCAGCACCGCGCGGACGCCCTGGTGGTCGGTGTCGTAGGCGAGCGTGCCGCCCAGGCTTTGCGTCATCGCGCGGATCAGCTTGGTGCCGAGCCCGGTGCCCTGCGGCGCGGCGCCGTCGATCAGGCCGCGCCCGTCATCCTCCACCGTCATCGTGAAATAGGCGTCGCCCGCCTTGAGCGCGACGCGGACCTCGCCGGCGGCGGCGCCATAGGCGTATTTGCACGCGTTGCTGACCAGCTCGGAGACGATCACCCCCAGCGACACCGCGCGATCGGGCGGCAGGCGCACGGGGTCGGCGGCGAGGCTGAGCCGGCGCGGCGCCGCGTCGGACGACCAGGTGCCCGCCAGCTCGTCGATCAGCGCGGCGAGATAGCCCTGCATCTCGACGCTCTCGACATCGCTCGACGTGTAAAGCCGGCGATGGACCTGCGCGATCGCGTCGATGCGCCGCTGCGTGTCGGCGAGCGCGTCGCGCGCGCCCGCGTCGGCGAGCGCGCCCGCCTGCAGCCGGATGATCGCCGATACCATCTGCAGCGAGTTGGCGACGCGATGATTGACCTCGCCCAGCAACGCCTCCAGCCGGGCGTTGCTCGCGCGCAGATCCGCCTCCACCGCCGTCTTGGCGCGCTCCAGGGTCGTGCGCTCCAGCACGGACGCGAACGACGCGCCGAGCAGGTCGTAAAAGTCGTCGCCGACCGTCTTGACGACGTAATCGGCCGCGCCCGCCTTGAGCGCCGCGACCGCGATCCGCCCCTCGTCGGAGCCGGTGACGTACACGACCGGCGGCGGCTCGGGCAGCGCGCGCAGCCGCTCCAGCGTCTCCAGCCCGTTCATTTCGGGCATGTAGTGATCGACCGCGACCAGATCGAACCGCTCCGCCGTCGCCAGCGCGAGGCCGGCCGCGCCGCCATCGGCGGGCGTCACCGCGAAGCCGCGCCGCTCCAGCGCGCGACCCGCAAGGCGGCGGAGGCCGGCATCGTCGTCGATGTAGAGGACGCGGGGCTCGGCCACGCTCAGGCCTCGATCTCGGGCACCTGGATCACCGACAGGAACAGGCCGAGCTGCCGGATCGCGGCGGCGAAATTCTCATAGTTGACCGGCTTGGTGATGTAGACGTTGCAGCCCAGGTCGTAGCAGCGCTGGATTTCCTGCTTGTCGTCGGTGGTGGTCAGCACCACGACGGGGGTGCGCCGCAGCGGGCTGCCTTCCGCCTTGATCCGCGCCAGAATGTCCGTCCCGCTCATGTCGGGCAGATTGAGATCGAGCAGCACCAGCGCCGGGCCGTTCAGCGCCGGGCCGTCGCTCGCCTCGAACAGGTGCGCGAGCGCGGTGTGGCCGTCGACGAAATGCCGGATCTGGTTCATGATCCCGGCGCGGCGGATGTTCTTCTCGATCAGCCGGGCATGGCCCTCGTCGTCCTCGATCATCAGGATGCTGACGGAACGGTGATCGGTCATGCGCGTGATCCCTGGAACTGGGCCGGCAGGCTGAGGCGAAAGACCGAGCCTTCGCCCGGCGTCGATTCGACATCGATCGTGCCACCCAACCGATAGGCGAGCGCGCGCACGGTGGCGAGCCCGATGCCCTCGCCCGGCTGATCCTGCGCGCCCGAGCGGCGGAACAGGTCGAAGATGCGCTGGTGATCGGCCGCCGCGATGCCGCGGCCATTGTCCGTCACCGCGATCACGACGCGATCGCGATCGCGCTGGCCGGTGATGGCGATGCGGCCAGCGCGACCGGGCTGGAGATATTTGGTCGCGTTCTCGACGAGGTTGGAGACGATCTGCTCGATCGCGGTGCGGTCGCTGACGACCAGCGGCATGGGGTGCTGGACGCTCACGGCCGCGCCGCGCGCGTCGATCGTCTGGCGCATCGCCGCCACCGCCGTGTCGACGATGTCGGCCACATCCAGCGGCTCGGGCGCGAGCACGCGCCGCCCCTCGCGCGACAGCTTCAGGATGGCGTTGATCAGCCGGTCCATCCGCTGCGTGGAGGTGCGGATGAAACCGATCGCCTCGGGCAGGTCCTCGCGCACGGCGAGACGCGCGTCGGCGGTGACGAGGTGCGGCGCCTCGATCTCCGCGCGATCGACCAGCCGCGTCAGCTCGCCGGTCGCGGCTTCCAGCTCGGCGGTGAAGCCCATGACGTTGACCAGCGGCGAGCGAAGATCGTGGCTGACGATATAGGCGAAGCGCTGGATCTCCTCGTTCGCGCGCGTCAGGTCCTGCGTGCGGTCGGCGACCTGTTGCTCCAGCGTGTCGTTGAACCCGCGCAGCTCGTCGCGCGAGCCGCGCAGGTCGCGGGTGAAGCGCAGCAGGATCACCGCCGTGCCGACGCCCAGCAGCAGCAGCAGCGCGCCCGCCCCGGCCAGCACGGCGTAGAAGGCGTCGAGCGAGCGCTGCTGGTCGGCGTTGCGGATCGCGAGCAGCCGGCGCTCCTCCGCCAGCATGCGCGTCGCCGTGGCGCGGATCGCGC
>NZ_CAHJWX010000125.1 GCF_903643065.1 Sphingomonas bacterium
GCGGCGCTCGCGCTTCGGCTGCACCGCGAGCGCGAGCGTCTCGCCGCCCTTGAGCAGCCCGCGCGCGGCGGGGCCGAACTCCAGCCCGCCATGCTCGTTTGATCGCAGCGCGTCGCGCGCGAGCAGCGCGCGGCCGAGCGGCTTGAGCAGCGCCACCTCCTCCTCGCCGACAATGCCCCAGACCGACAGCGCCTCGTGTCCGTTGACCGCCGTGCGCTCGGACGATTTGCCCGCCAGCACCTGCTCGACATAGCCGGCTCCGAACAGCTGGCCGGTGCGGAACACGGCGGACAGGTATTTGCGCGCCAGTTCGGTCGCGTCGATAGTCTGGGCGGGCTTCAGGCAATTGTCGCAATTGCCGCAATCAATTTCGAGCGTGTCGCCGAAATGTGCGAGCAGGATGCGCCGTCGGCAGCCGGGCGTCTCCACCAGCGTGCCCAGCGCGGCGAGCCGCTGGCGCTCGCCCGCTTGGCGTGCGGGCTCCACCTCCGCCATCCGCTGGCGGGCGAGCTTGAAGTCGTCGGCGCCCCAGAACAGCCGCGCCACCGCCGGGTCGCCGTCGCGCCCCGCGCGGCCGGTCTCTTGGTAATAGGCCTCGATCGACTTGGGCAGCCCGGCATGCGCGACGAAGCGGACGTCGGGCTTGTCGATGCCCATGCCGAACGCGACGGTGGCGACCATCACCATGTCTTCCGACGCGACGAACGCGGCCTGGTTGGCGGCGCGCACGGCGGGATCGAGCCCGGCATGATAAGCGCGCACGGGCCGCCCCGCCTTGGCCAGCGTCGCCGCCAGCCGCTCAACGCCCGCGCGGGTCGGCGCATAGACGATGCCGGGGCCGGGCTGCTCCGCCATCAGGTCGGCGATCTGCGCGGCGACCTGATCGCGCGGCTGGATATGGTAACGGATGTTGGGCCGGTCGAAGCCCGAGACGATCAGCCCGTCATCGGGGATGCCGAGCTGCCCCAGGATGTCGGAGCGGGTGTGCGCGTCGGCGGTAGCGGTCAGCGCGAGGCGCGGCACGTGCGGGAACGCGTCCATCAACGGCGCGAGCAGGCGATAGTCGGGGCGGAAATCATGTCCCCACTCGCTGACGCAATGCGCCTCGTCGATCGCGAACAGGCTGAGCGGCGCCTGGCCGAGCAGGTCGCGGAACGAGCCCTGCGACGCGCGCTCGGGGGCGACGTACAGCAGGTCCAGCTCGCCGCCCCGGAACCGCTGGAGCGTCTGCGCGCGGTTCTCGTCGACACTGGTCAGGGTGGCGGCGCGCAGGCCCACGGCGGTGGCGGCGCGCAGCTGGTCGTGCATCAGCGCGATCAGTGGCGAAACGACGACGCAGGTGCCGGGAAACATCAGCGCCGGCAGCTGATAGCACAGCGACTTGCCCGCGCCGGTCGGCATCACCGCCAGCGTGCGGTGGCGGTCAAGGACGCGGTCCACCACCTGGCGCTGCACGCCCCGGAAATCGGGAAACCCCCAGACGCGCTGCAGGACGGGAAGCGGATCGGCGGTCATCGGCGCCGATGTAGGGCGGCGGCGTCACCGGGTCGAGCGGCGTTGCCCGGTTGGGTCTGACCGGCGCGCCGAGACGCTGGGCCGCGGGCCTCCCGACACGCGGGCGTGCATCAGCTCGATCTCGCGTTCCGCTCAGCCGATCGCCACCGCCGCCTCCGCGCCGTCCCATTTGCCCGTCAGGCCCGGCACCTCGTCGAGCTGGCGAAGCGCGGTGAAGCCGCCGCGGTCCTCGCGGCAGCGCACGATCTCGAAGCCGTGACCCTTTAGCTGGGGCACGCCGTCCAGCTCGGCGGCGGTGGCGGTGTTGAGATCGATCATGCGGGCACCTGTTGCGAGATACAGTGGAAGCTGCCGCCGCCGGTGAGGATATGGTCGGCGCGCAGCCCGATCGCCGCGCGGCCGGGGAACAGCGCGCCGATCGCCGCCACCGCCGCGTCATCCGCCGGCGCGCCGTACAGCGGCACCACCACGACGGCGTTGCCGATATAGAAGTTCATGTACGACGCCGGCACGATCTCCTCGTCGCGAAGCACGCGGCCGGGCGAGGGGACGGGCACCACGGTCAGCCCAGCGGCCTGCGCGTCGCGGGCGGCGTGCTGGTACACCTGCCAGTTCGGGTCGTTCTCCGCCGGCGCCGGGATCGCCACCGTGTTCGGCGCGACGAAGCGCGCGAGATTGTCGACATGCCCGTCGGTATGGTCGTGACGCAGCCCGTCGCCCAGCCAGACGATCCGATCGAGGCCCAGATCGGCGCGCAGCCGCTCCGCGATCGCCGGCTGGCGCAGGCCGGGGTTGCGGTTCGGGTTGAGCAGGCATTGCGCGGTGGTGATTGCCAACCCGGTGCCGTCGCCATCGATCGCGCCGCCCTCCAGCACCCAGTCGTGCGCCGTCACCCGCAAGCCCCGCGCGTGGGCGAGGCGCGCGCCGATCGTGTCGTCGCCGGGCAGGTCGTATTTGCCGCCCCAGCCGTTAAAGGCGAAATCGTGCGCGGCGCCGTCGCCGTCCAGGATCGCGGCGGTGTCGCGCAGCCAGATGTCGCCGAACGGCTCCACCACCACCCGCGCGAAGGGCGCGGCGTCGCGCGCCGCGGCGGCGGCTTCCGCGTCGGCGGCGACGAGCAGCACCTGTTCGCCGCGCCCCTCGGCGTGGACGGCGCGGGCAAAGGCGGCGACCTCGGCGCGCGCGGGGGCGAGATCGTCCGCCCACAGCTCGGGATGGCTGGGAAAGCCGATCCAGACGGCGGCGTGCGGCGCCCATTCGGGGGGTGGCGGCGAAGGCATCGGGCGGTTCCTACCCGTCGAGCGGGGCGGGGTGAAGTGGAGGAAGCGCAAACGCCGATGCGGTTCGGCGCACAGGCGCCCGCCGCGCGCCGGGATCGCGCGACGCGTCGGAACCGCACCGCACCGCGCCGGCGGGCCTCTCTCGCGCGTCCCGTGGGTCACGACGACGCGACCCCGACGCAAGAGGCGAGCGTCCGATGCAAGAGTGGACGGGGAGGGAGGGCGCAGGCACGACCGCGTTCAGGCACGATCGCCACCATTTAGGACAGGCGCTTGAAGTGTCCCGACGACGCGTTAAACCCGAACCACGACAAGCATGGGGGCGAAGATGCGGCGGGTGATCGGCTGGGCGGCGTTGGCGCTGGCGAGCGCGGCGACCGGAGCGCCGCCGGAGGGCTTCGACGCTGCCAAGGCGTTCGGCGCGCGCGATGGCGTGCTCGGCGTCAGCATTTCGCCCGATGGCCGATCGCTCGCGATCCTCGAACCGACAGAGGGGCGCGGCTCGGTGTTGCTGGTCGCCAAAGTCGACGTCGGGCAGATGAAGCCGGTGCTGGCGTCGAGCGGCTCGCCCGAGCGGATCGACGCCTGTCACTGGGCGAGCAACACGCGCCTGACGTGCAGAATGTTCTCGATCGACCGGCTAGTCGACCAGGATTACGGCGTCTCGCGCACGGTGGCAGTCGAGGCCGACGGCAGCGCAGTGAAGGACCTGAGCGCGCGGCAGCGGGGCCATACGCTGGGCTTCGCCACCAACGGCGGCGGCATCGTCGACTGGACGGGCGGGGCGGGCGACGGCAGCGTGCTGATGACGAATGTCCACGTTCCCGAGACGACGACGGGGACACTCACCGCGCAAACGGCCGAAGGGCTGGGCATCGACCGCGTCGACACGCGCACGCTCATCCATCAGCAGGTGGAGCCACCCATACCCTGGGCGACGGACTATCTCAGCGACGGGCGCGGGCATGTCCGCGTCATGGCGATCGCGCATCTCAATTCGCTCGACCAGGCGACGGGCACGGTCGAGTACCGATACCGCAAGAAGGACAGCCGCGCCTGGCTGCCCCTGGGCGAGGTGACATATCTCAACTATCGCGCGACCGGGTTCGAGCCGCTGGCGGTCGATCCCGATCTGGACGTGGTGTACGGGCTCGATCGGGCGAGTGGCCGTGTCGGCCTCTTCAAGGTCGCGCTCGATGGCAGCGGCAAGAAGGAGCTGGTGTTCGACCGACCCGATACGGACATCGACGAGGTGGTCCGGATCGGGCGGGCGGGCCGCGTGGTGGGCGCGAGCTGGGCCGACGAGAAGCGGCAGGTCGCGTTCTTCGATCCCGAGCTGAAGCGGCTGGCGGTGTCGCTGGGCAAGGCGTTGCCCGCGACGCCCACGATCAGCATCGTCGACGCCAGCGCCGACGAGCAGAAGCTGGTCTTGTTCGCGGGAAGCGACACCGATCCGGGCCGCTTCTACCTGTTCGACAAGGCGACCAGGCATCTGGCGGAGATCGCGCCGGTACGCCCGGCGCTCGGGTCGGTGAAGCTCGCAGGCATGACGCCGATCCACTTTCCCGCCGCCGACGGGACCAGCATCCCCGCCTATCTGACGCTGCCGCCGGGGCAGGAGACTGCGAAAGGGCTGCCCGCGATCGTGCTGCCGCATGGCGGCCCCGCCTCTCGCGACGAATGGAGCTTCGACTGGCTGCCCCAGTTCTTCGCCAATCGCGGGTTCGCCGTCATCCAGCCGGAGTTCCGCGGCTCGACGGGTTATGGCGACAGCTTCTTCCTGGAGAACGGCATCCGGTCCTGGCGGTCGTCGATCGGCGACGTGGACGATGCCGGCCGCTGGCTCGTCAAGCAGGGGATCGCCGATCCCGGCAAGCTGGCGATCGTCGGCTGGTCCTATGGCGGCTACGCGGCGCTGCAGAGCCAGGTGGTCGACCCGGGCCTGTTCAAGGCGGTGGTGGCGGTCGCGCCGGTGACCGACTGGATAGCGATGAAGGCCGACATGAAGAACGGCCGGAGCCGCCAGCAGATCGAGGCGCAGTTCGGCGGCGCCGTCAACCTCGACGCCGGCTCTCCCGCGCGTCATGCCGATCGGTTCGCGGCGCCCGTGCTGATGTTCCACGGCGATCTCGACCAGAACGTGGCGGTGACCCAATCGCGGCTGATGGAGGCGCGGCTCAAGGGCGCGGGCAAGCGCGTCGAGCGGATCGAATATAAGGGGCTCGATCACCAGCTGGACGACAGCCAGGTCCACGCGGCCATGCTGGCCCGGATGGACGCCTTCCTGCGGGCGAGCATGGGGATGTGAGCGCGGGGTGGCGAAGGCGCCGCCCTTGCATCCGCGAGCGGCGCGGCGTGTCAGGGCTGCGCCACCAGCGCGAACCTGGCCACCTGGCGCCCGACCAGCCGCAGCTGTTCCACCACCGCCGGATCGCTGGCGCCGCCCTCGTCGTCGAAGCGCGTGGCCTGGCTGTTGATCGCGGCGGCGAACGGCGTCGGCCAGCCGCGCAGCGCGTGGACGATCGAGCGCAGCGCCGCGATCGTCGAGCCGGTCGCCTGCCAGCCATAGGCGGTCGCGATCAGCCCGACGGGCATGTCGGCGAGATAGGGCCGCGCGTCCTTCGCCGTGTCCTCCAGGAGGTCGAGCGCGTTCTTGACGACGCCGGAGATCGAGCCGTGATAGCCGGGGCTGGCGATGATCAGCGCCGACGCGCCACGCACGGCGGCGACGAACGCGTCCTCGGCGGCGGTGCGCGCCGTCGCCTTGGGATCGAACAGCGGCAGCCGCGCCATGTCCGCGCCGCCGAACATGCGCGTCGCGAACCCCTCGCGCGCGGCGGCATCCAGCGCGATGCCGAGCGCGCGCTCGGTCGACGACACGCCGCCGATCGTGCCACCGATGCCGACGACGAGGGGTGGGGAGGACATGGGCTTGCTGTAGGGCGGGGAACGGGCGGGGTCGAGGCGGTAGGCGCTGCCGAGAGGCGAGAGGCAATAGGCAATAGGCAATAGGCAAGTGAGTGGTAGCGGCGGTCTGGAGGTGCAAGCGGCGGGACGCCACCACGCCTGATGCCTGATGCCTATTGCCTTAATGCCTCCTCTCACCCCCTTTGCCTTCCCGCCCGCACCGCCGTATGGCACCAACACACGTGACCGACCCGATGCGCTTCGACCCCGATGCCGACCGGCCTGCGACGCGCGTGCGCTATAACTATGCCGCCGCGCTGGACGAGGCGCCCTACCGGCCCGATCAGGCGGACCAGGCCTTTTATCCCGAGGCCGCGGCGCCGCGACCGCGCCGACGCTGGCTCGCCTGGACGGCGCGGGGGCTGGCGCTGGGCATCGTGCTGCTGGTCGCGGCGATCGGCTGGCTGCTCGTCACCGCGCCCCTGTC
>NZ_CAHJWX010000126.1 GCF_903643065.1 Sphingomonas bacterium
GGCCGCCGCGTTCGACCCCGCCGTGCCCGCGCCGGCGCTGGGCGTCTCGGGCCCGGACGATCTGCGCCAGCTGGTCGCCGCCTTCAACGCGCTGCGCCTGCGCGTCTCGGCGATGGTCGACGAGAAGGACCGGATGCTGGGCGCGCTCGGCCACGACCTGCGCACGCCGCTGGCCGCGTTGCGCGTGCGCGTGGAATCGGTCGAGGACGATACCGATCGCGCGCGGATGGCGGACACGATCGCGGAGATGAACCGGACGCTGGACGACATCCTGTCGCTGGCGCGTGTCGGCCGGCCGAGCGAGCCACCGACGGAGGTCGATCTGGCGGCGCTGGTCGACGCGGTGGTGGAGGACTTTCGCGACCTGGGCGCGCCCGTCGTGCTGGCCGACGCGGCGCGGCTGCCGTTGCGACTGCGGCCGGGGTTGATGCGGCGTGCGGTGCGCAACCTGATCGAGAACGCGGTGAAGTACGGCGGCGGCGCGGCGGTCCGGATCGAGCCGACCGCCGAGATCGCGGTGGTGGTGAGCGACGACGGGCCCGGCATCCCGCCCGATCGGATGGAGGCGGTGTTCGACCCGTTCACCCGCCTGGAGGGTTCGCGCAATCGCGACACGGGCGGGATCGGCCTGGGCCTCGCGCTCGCCCGCTCGATCGCGCGGGACGCCGGCGGCGAGGTGAGGCTCGCGAACCGACCGGGCGGCGGGCTCGACGCGGCCTTGATCCTGCCGCGCTAGGCGCGCTGCTCGCGGGCCTCGGCGGCGGCGGCGATCAGGCGGCGGCCCGTCTCCTCGGCCGCGTCCGGCGTCATGGTGGCGGTGACGCCATCGGGTCCGTCGAGCACCACCTGCCCGTTCTCGGCCGCCGCCTCTCCGGGGCTGGTCAAGGCCTGGTGCGACATGGTTTGCGTCATCCCTGCTCTCCCTGGGAGTCGAGCCACTCGGACCGGCTTCCGTACAGGTAAGCGGGATCGAACTCGGCCATCGTCCGCAAACGTCCCATGTCGCGGATTTGCGCCTCGCCACTGCGAAAAAGCAGCAGATCGCGTTCGCGCATGATGCGCAGCACGCGGTTTACATGCACGCCGGTGATCCCGCACGCCTCGGCGATGTCCGACTGGGTCGCAGGCAGCGAGAACCTCCCGTCCTTCGCCAGTCCGATCATCGACAGTCGCGCGTTCAACTCGCAGAACAGGTGCGCGACGCGCCCTTCGGCGCCCAGCCGGCCCATGCGGAAGATCCACTCGCGATGGATCGCCGCGTCGAGCAGCGTGGAGAACCACATCATGCGGGTCAGGTGCGGATAGCGCTCGACGAGTTCCGCCAGGACCTTGTGATCGAAGAGCGCGATCTTGCACGGTCCCAGCGTGGCGAGATCGTGATCGAGCCGCTTCATCGGGAAGCCGTGGAGGTCGACGAAGTCGCCGGGCACGTGCATCGACACGAGCTGGCGATAGCCGTCGCGGTCGTCGAGATAGCGGCACATGAAGCCTTCCACCAACAGCGTGCTGGTGTTCACCGGCTCGCCACGCCGCATCATCGTGTACCGCGCCGGAAGCTCCTGCACCGACGACACCGCGTTTTCGAGCACCAGGCACTCGTCCTCGCTGAGCGCCTCGCGCGAGCGGCCCAGCAGAAACCGCCCGGTCAGCATGGTGTCGCGCCACTCCTCATCTCGTTTCGCATGCGCTTGCTTCAGGCGGCACGTGGCATTCTTTCGCTATAACAAAGGTGAAGAAGGAACATGGATCACGCAACGCGGGCGGGGTTCGGCGGTTGTCCCGGCCTATGCGGCATATCAGCTATGACAACGAGCATCCGCTCGCACGTTCCTTCATCGCCAACGTCCAGCAGCCCAGCTTCCCTTGCGTCGGTGCCAAGTCGGCGCTGAGCCGCGGGCGCATGGACATCCTGGTCGCGCGCGACCTGACCAGCGCGTGGGACGACCTGCGCATCCTGCCGGCGCTGACCACCACCGTCGCCAAATACCGCCGCGAACGCGAGATCTTCCGCACGATGGTGGTGCTGTTCGAAGGGCCGGGCGAGCTGAGCGAGGAGCAGTTCGAGCAACACCTGTGGGCGCGCGCCCAGTCGCTGTCGGACAAGGACGCCTGGGTCGGCAACCGCCCCGATCCGTCGGTGAGCAGCGACCCCGAGGACCCGCATTTCTCGCTCAGCTTCGCGGGCGAGGCGTTCTTCGTCGTCGGGCTTCACCCGCGCGCGAGCCGCCCCGCGCGACGGTTCGAGACGCCGGCGATGGTGTTCAACCTCCACGACCAGTTCGAGGTGCTGCGCACGCAGCAGCGGTACGAGAAGCTGCGCACCTCCATCCTCGATCGCGACGTGGCGCTGGCGGGGTCAGTCAACCCGATGCTGGCGCGCCATGGCGAGCTGAGCGAGGCGCGGCAATATTCGGGCCGCGCGGTCGGCGATGGCTGGAAATGCCCGTTCCATCGCGCCGATGCGTGAAGGACTGATCCCGCCGCGCTCGGGCACGGCGTTCGAGCTGCGGGCGGGCGAGCGGCTGACGGTGATCGACGTGGAAGGGGTGCAGGTCGCCGACCTGCTCGCTTTCAACGCGCTCGACCTGGACGAAATGGTCTCGTCGGGTCGCACGCTCGATTACGCCGAGACGATCCGGCTGACGACCGGGCACGCGCTCTACTCGAACCGGTCGCGGCCGATGCTGACGATCGTCGAGGACACGGTCGGGCTGCACGACTTCCTGCTGACGCCGTGCTCGGTCGACACGTTCCGGCATTTCTACCCCGACCAGCCGGTGCATCGCGGCTGTTTCGGCAATCTCGCCGAGGCGCTGGCGCCGTACGGGGTGACGCCGGACCGCATCCCGACCGCGTTCAACTGCTTCATGAACGTCCCGGTGGGCGCGGACGGGCGGATCACGGTCGAGCCGCCGGTGTCCAAGGCGGGGGACCGGATCGTGTTCCGGGCGGAGATGGACCTGGTGATCGGGCTGACGGCATGTTCGGCCTATGCGTCCAATGGCGGCAGCTTCAAGCCGATCGGGTGGCGGGTCGACGCTGGATGAGCGCGGTGCGCAGGCATTCGCAGACCAGCTCGTCGCGCTGGTTGTGGAGCCGGTGCCGGAACGTCACCAGCCCGGCGGCCGGCCGCGACCGGCTCTCGCGCAGCTCGGTCACCTCCGTCTCGGCGCGTAGCGTGTCGCCGATGAACACCGGCTTGGGCATGACCAGCTTGTCATAGCCCAGGTTGGCGACCAGCACCCCCAGCGTCGTGTCGCCGACCGACAGCCCGATCATCAGCGCGAAGGTGAAGGTGCCGTTGACGAGGATGCGCCCGAACTCGCTCGCCCGGGCGGCCTCCGCGTCGAGGTGGAGCGGTTGCGGATTGTGGGTCATGACCGAGAACAGGAGGTTGTCCGTCTCGGTGACGGTGCGGCGGATGTCGTGGGCGAGCGTGTCGCCGATGGTCCAGTCCTCGAAATGGCGGCCGGCCATCAGCGCGCGCGCTCGTCATGCTGAACGCGTTTCAGCATCCACGCGCAACGCGTCGGTCCAACGACGATGCTCCTTTGATCAACGGTCGCGCATGGACCCTGAAACAAGTTCAGGGTGACGGTGGAGTGGATCACGCCGCCCGCTCCACCCGGACGAGCAGCCGCCCCTCGCTCACCTGCTGCCCGGCCTGCGCATCCAGTTCCGCCACCGTGCCGTCGAAGGGCGCGACCAGGCTATGCTCCATCTTCATCGCCTCCAGCGTGACGAGCTTCTGTCCCATGGTCACCACCGCGCCCCCCGCGACCTCCACCGCGATGACGCGGCCGGGCATGGGCGAGAGGATCGCGCCGTCGGCGGCTCCCCCTCCCGAAACCCCGTCAGTACGCGGCGCTGCAAAACGCCAGGTTCCGCCAAGCTGCGTGGCGAGCACGGCGTCGCCGTCTCTTCTGATGAGGGAGTGGTGTGCCTGATTGTAGGTCAGCGTGCGCCCGAGGCGGCCTGTTATCGTCCGGCCACGATCACTCATGCCGACGGTCGTCCGCGCTGGCCCGTTTAGGCGAAAGCCGGCCAGTTCAGACGGGTGCGTCGGGTCGCTGGTCACGAGCAAGCGCGCCGCCTCGTCGACAAGCCATCCTTGCGGGTTAGGCTCTATGCAGACGCGCTCCTCGTGCCGTGCTACAAATCCGGTGTCTACGTCGCCCGTGAGAAAATCGCCTGTGCCCAAGAGGAGACGCAGGAAGGTCGCGTTGGTCCTGATGGGCCAGACCTGCGCGTCGCCGAGCGCGATGCCGAGTGCGACAGCGGCTTCGTCGCGCTCCTCAGCATGGCAGATCACCTTGGCGATCATCGGATCGTAGAAGGCAGACACCTGGTCGCCCTGTTCGACGCCGGTTTCGATCCTCAGTATCGCGGAGGACAGATCCGGCTCGACGAACGCGCCAAAGAAGTCCTGGTACTTCCTCGGCCGGATAGAGTCCGGCAGTCTGAAACGCTCCAGCGGCCCGATGCTCGGCAGGAACGCCTTCGCCGGGTCCTCCGCATACAGCCGCGCCTCCATCGCCCAGCCGTCAATCCGCAGCTCGTCCTGCCGCTTCGGCAACGGCTCGCCCGAGGCGACGCGGAGTTGCCATTCGACCAGGTCCTGGCCGGTGATCTCCTCGGTCACCGGGTGCTCGACCTGGAGGCGGGTGTTCATCTCCATGAACCAGATGCGGTCCGCGCGCAGGCCGTCGCTGGCGTCGGCGATGAACTCGATCGTGCCGGCGCCCTCATAGTCGACCGCCCTCGCCGCGCGAACGGCGCTGGCGCACACGGCCTCACGCGTCGCCTCGTCCATGCCGGGCGCGGGGGCTTCCTCGATCACCTTCTGGTGGCGGCGCTGGAGCGAGCAGTCGCGTTCGAACAGGTGGACGACATTGCCATGGCGGTCGCCGAACACCTGCACCTCGATATGGCGGGGCGACTGGATCAGCTTCTCCAGCAGCACGCGATCGTCGCCGAAGCTCGACGCCGCCTCGCGCCGGCAGCTGACCAGCGCGTCGGCGAACGCGGCCGGCGCGTCGACCTGCCGCATCCCCTTGCCGCCGCCGCCCGCGACCGCCTTGATGAGCACGGGATAGCCGATCGCGTCGGCCTCCGCCTGCAATCGCTCGGGCGACTGGTCGTCGCCCAGATAGCCGGGCGTGGTCGGCACGCCCGCCGCGATCATCAGTCGCTTGGCCGCGTCCTTCAGCCCCATGGCGCGGATCGAGGCGGGTTTCGGCCCTACCCAGATCAGCCCGGCATCGATCACGCTTTGCGCGAAGTCGGCATTTTCCGAGAGAAATCCATAGCCTGGATGGATCGCCTCCGCCCCGGTCTCAAGGGCGGCGGCGATGATCCGCTCGCCCATCAGGTAGCTTTCGCGCGCCGGCGACGGGCCGATATGCACCGCCGCGTCCGCCTGCCGGACGTGCAGCGCCTTCGCGTCGGCGTCCGAATAGACCGCGACCGTGCGGATGCCGAGCCGCCGCGCGGTGCGGATCACGCGGCACGCGATCTCGCCGCGATTGGCGATGAGCAGCGACGTCAACACGTGGACGCGCTCGGAAAGTCATGCCCGTGAGGGGGGATATGCGACCTTTCGCGCGCGCCATGACCATGTCCGGCGCGGGCTAGCGCGACGCGGGCATGTAGGACAGCGGTCATTGCGCGTCGCATCCGGTCGTGCGCTGCGTCCAGGTGACGTTGAGCACTTTCCATGCGCCCGCTTCCCTGACCAGATCGAAATGGTCGGTGCCGCAATGCTGGAGCTTGCCGTCGACGGTGAAGACGTAGGGGCTCCACACCATCGCGATGTCGCCATCGATCTCGATCGCGGGATCGAGCAGGCGCTCGGCGTAGCGTTCCGGGCCGGGGTGGAGGCCGGCGGCGAACGCGGCCCAACTCAGGTGGCGCAGCGTCCGCGCGCCGTCCGCGCCCTCGCTCGCGACGGTGGCGCCGCCCTCCGGCAGGGTCTGGGCGAGGATGCGCGCGGGATCGCGCGCGGCGAGCCCATCGAACATCCGCTGCACGGCGGCGAGCACGGCGGGCTCGTCGGCGGCGATGGCCGGGGGCTGGCCCGTGCCTTTGGGCAGCGGCTGGACGGGGGTGACTTGTCCACTCAGGGCGGCGAGGAGGAAGAGGAGCATGGGTCGTCCTTATACCTCCCCGGAACGGGGAGGGG
>NZ_CAHJWX010000127.1 GCF_903643065.1 Sphingomonas bacterium
CCGCCACCGCCAGGATCGCCGCCGCCAGCAGCCCGGCATTGGTCGCGCCCGCGCGGCCGATCGCCAGCGTCCCCACCGGGACGCCACCCGGCATCTGCACGATCGACAAGAGGCTATCCATGCCGCTCAGCGCCTTGGATTCGACCGGCACGCCCAGCACCGGCAGCCAGGTCATCGCCGCCGCCATCCCCGGCAGGTGCGCCGCCCCGCCCGCGCCCGCGACGATCACCTTGAGTCCCCGCCCGGCGGCGGCGCTCGCATAATCGACCAGCCGCTGGGGGGTCCGATGCGCGGACACGATGCGCGTCTCATGCGGCACGTCCAGCGCCGTCAGCACGTCGGCGGCATGGCGCATCGTCTCCCAATCGGAGGTCGAGCCCATGATGATGCCGACGAGCGGGTCAGTCATGAGTGCGGGGTAGCGGGTCGGGGCGACGGCGACAACGTTCTCCTGTTCCTCCCCGGAACGGGGAGGGGGACCGCCGCGCGAAGCGCGGTGGTGGAGGGGGCGCCGATCCAGCCGCCGCACCCGGTCCAGCCCCCTCCGTCACGCCCTGCGGGCGCGCCACCTCCCCGTGCCGGGGAGGAATAAGCGTCAGTGCGCCGGATGCGCGTCGGTGAACCGCGTCCGGCTGGTGAGCGCGCCCGACTTGCCCATCATCGAGCCTTCGAACCGCGTATTGATGTCGGTCGGGAAGACGCGGCCGTCGGCAAGCGGCGCATAGGCGCTAGTGACCGCGAACCGCTCGACCTTGGCGACCAGCATCATCCGGAACGAGGCGGTGGAGGCGAAGCGGACGCGCGCGATATACGGCTGGCCCGTCGCGGTCGCGACCTCTGCATCGGCCTGGCACTGCGCCGACGCGTCGTGGCTGCCGATCTTGACCGTGCCCGGCGGCAAGTGGGCGAAATGATACACGACCGCGCCGTTCGGCCCGGCGACGCGGGTCGCGGGCGCGCCGAACCATTTGGCGTTTTCGGTATAGGACGGCGTGGGCGTCCTGTTCTTGGCGGCCTGCGCCAGCTGCTTGGGGCTGGGCGGCTTGCCGTCGACGCTCTGCAGCGTGAAATGCCCTTGACCGTCATGGCGCGTCACCGTGTCGTGCGCGGCGTTGCCGGTGCTCTCGAAATGGCTGGTCGCGACATACGCCACGTCGGTCGTGCGCGTCGCGCGCATGCCGGCGAGCAGCTGGTCCTGCAACGGATCGGCCAGCGCGGGCGAGGAGAGCGCGACGGCGGCGAGGATAAGGTGGATGCGCATCAGCGCTCGCTGAGATAATAGCGGTCGGTCGCGAACAGCGCGTGGTCCAGCTCGTACACGATCGGCTGACCGGTCGGGATCTCCAGCCCGGTGATTTCGTCGTCGGGGATGTTGCTCAGATGCTTGACGAGCGCGCGTAGCGAATTGCCGTGCGCGGAGATCAGCACGCGCGCGCCGCCTTGCAGCGCCGGTGCGATCCGGCCCTCCCAATAGGGCAGCACGCGCGCGATCGTGTCCTTGAGGCTCTCGGTCGCCGGCACGTCGACCCCGGCATAGCGGCGGTCGTTGGCGAGGTCATAGTCGCTGCCCGCGTCCTGCGCGGGCGGCGGCACGTCGAACGAGCGGCGCCAGACCTTGACCTGGTCCTCGCCGTGCCGCGCCGCCGTCTCCGCCTTGTCGAGCCCGGTCAGCCCGCCGTAATGCCGCTCGTTCAGCCGCCAATGCTTCTCCGTCGGCAGCCATAGCCGCCCCATCGCCTCCAGCGCCAGGTTGAGCGTCTTGATCGCGCGGGTCTGGAGCGAGGTGAAGGTCAGGTCGAAGTCCAGTCCCTTCGCCGCCATCAGCTGCCCCGCCGCGCGTGCCTCCGCCGCGCCCTGTTCGGTCACGTCGACGTCCCACCAGCCGGTAAAGCGGTTCTCGAGGTTCCAGGCGGACTGGCCATGGCGGATGAGGACGAGGCTGGGCATCGGTGCTCCTTGCGAGGGGACCGGCAGGGTTCTAGCGCAACGGCGACGCGGAACAAGGAGAGCGGGCCATGACGATCGTGCGGCAGACGATGGTGTATGACGGCCCCGGCGGCCCGTTCGAGGGCGTGATCGCCTATGAGGACGAAGTCGAGACGCCACGCCCCGGCGTGCTGGTCGTCCCCAACGTGCTGGGGCAAAAGGAGGCGGACAACCGCAAGGCGGAGGATCTGGCGCGGCTGGGCTATGTCGGTTTCGCCTGCGACGTGTTCGGCCAGGGCAAGCGCAAGACCCGCGAGTCGGAGAACGCGGCCGAATATATCAACGCGCTCCAGGCCGACCGGCCGCTGCTGCGCGACCGGCTCGCCGTTAGCCTGCGCGTGCTCCAGGACCACCGCCAGGTCGATGCGGCGAAATGCGCCGCGATCGGCTTCTGCTTCGGCGGCAAGTCGGTGCTCGACATGGCGCGATCGGGGCAGGACGTGCGGGGCGTGGTCAGCTTCCACGGCGTCTATGACGCGCCACCCTACCACACCGTCCAGCCGATCGCCGCCAAGGTGCTCGTCTGCCACGGCTGGGACGACCCGCTTGGGCCGCCCGACGCGGTGACGGCGCTCGCGGCCGAGCTGACGGCCGGGCAGGCGGACTGGCAGCTCCACGCCTATGGCCATGCGGGCCATGCCTTCACCGATGCCGACAACCGGGGCGGCCCACCCGGCTTCGGCTATGAGGAAAAGGCGGACCGCCGCAGTTGGGCGGCGATGCGCGCGTTCCTGGCAGAGCTGTTCACCTGAGCGAGGGGAGCGCGGCTCGGCGCCCTACCTCGTCGCCCCGGCCTTGAGCCGGGGCCGGGCTGTCCTCACCGACGCCGGACATGGCCCTGGCCCGGATCAGGTCCGGGCCGACGATGATCGAAGTCGATCATCGTCCGCAGCTACAGCACCAGCGTCATGAACCGGTTGTGCGGGCTCGGCGGGTAGCCGCCGAACACCGGCCCGTCGACGAAGCCCGTCGCCTCGTACAGCCGGTTGGCGGCATCGAACATCGGGTGCGTGCCCGTCTCCAGGCTGACCCGCGTCGCCCCGGCGGCGTGTGCGGTCTCGATCAGGTGCGTCAGCAGCGCCCGTGCCACGCCGCGGCGCAAGGCGGCGGGCGCGGTACGCATCGATTTCACCTCGACATGGCCCGGCTCGATCGTCCGCAGCGCCGCCATGCCGAGCAGCGTCTCGCCGTCCCACGCCGTCCAGAAGCGGACATCGTCCGCGCCCAGCGCCGTCACGTCGAGCGCGTGCCGGAACTCGGTCGGGGCCGTCGCCCGCGCTTGCGTCAGATGATGCAAGAGCAGCGCCTGCACGTCGGGATGGTCGAGGCCGCCGCTCCGGATGTCCATCGGCGTGCTCCTCAGATCGTATCGATCATCCCCGCCAGCACCTCCAGGCAGGCGATACCCAGCCGGCGCGAGCGCTCGGGCGACCAGCCGTGGACGGGATCGGGGTTGGGATCGTGATCCTTGAACGGCATCTCCAGCGTCACCGACACCGCGCCGAAGCGTTCTGCCAGCTGATTGGTGGACATGGACAGGTTGGCGCGTCCGGCGCTCGCCTTTTCATAGCCGCGCCCGACCTGGAAGTCGGGCGTGTGCGCCGCCAGCCGGTCCCCGAACGCGTAGAATTTGGCGCCGTGATCCGCGTTCCAGGATGGGATGCCCTCATAGCCGGCGATGAAATTGGCCGGGATCGCCTCGTCGCCATGGACGTCGATCGCGAAGTGCACGCCCGTCTCGTCCATCGCATCGCGCACGCACAGCACCTCTGGCGAGCGCTCGGCCGTCGGCGCGTGCCATTCGCGGTTGAGGTTGACGCCCGCCGCGTTGGTGCGCAGATGTCCGCGCCGGGTGCCGTCGGGGTTCATGTTGGGCACCACGTGCACCGTCGCCGCCGTCAGCAACGGCGCGGCGGCGTCGCTGGTCAGCCAGGCGAGCGCGCCCTCCATCCACCATTCGGCCATCGGCTCGCCCGGATGCTGGCGCCCGTAGAGCCACACCTGCCTGGCTCCCGTGCCCAGCCGCAGGTAATCGATCGCCTGCCCGTCCAGGCTGCGCCCCAACTCGCGATGCGTGACGCCGGGCGACGCTGCCGTCCGCGCGACCAGCGCGTCGTGGCGGTCCATCGGAAACGGCGCGAAATAGGCGAACCAGGCGAGTTCGGTGTCGAAGGTCCACCGCCATTCGAGCACGCCGTCCACGTAGCGCGTGTCGGCCATGACCCAGGTCTCGCGATCGGTACTCGCGCGCGTGCGATAACCGGGCCAGCCGAACGGATAGGCGGAACCGCCGCTGTTCAGCATCCGCAACGTCAGCGTCCGCCCACGCGCGCCGGCGACGCGGAAGTGAAACCATTGGTAGAAGTCGGACTGGTGATCGCGCTCGATCTCCAGGTCGACGCGGTCGCCCTCGATCGCGACGACGCGGACGTTGCCGCTGTCAAAGGCGGCGTTGATGGATACGGTCATGCGATCGGGAGGACGTGAGCGTTCATGGCACGCTGATAGTGCGCCCTGACTCGCCCGGGAACCCCGTGAAGAGCGCCGATGCCAGCCGGTCGGCGAAGCCCTGCGCGGTGGCGCCGCGACGGCCCGGATCGTCCGTGCCGTTGGCATGGCCTTCCCACACCGTCGCCTGATCGGCGCGCCGCTTGATCAGGACGCTGAGCTCGGTCTGCACCAGCGGCCCGCGACGGCCGCCGATCGGGAAGGAGATGCCGCCGCCCAGACCCACGCCCGAGCGATAGCCCCCGGTCGAGCCGCCCGCGCCCAACCCGATCGACACGGGCGACCGCCGCCCGACATCGCGCTCGCGCTGGCGGATGTCGACTGTGGCGACGTACAGCGAGGCCGATCCGGCTGCGGCGGTGATATAGCCAGCCGCGATGAGCTGGCGCCCGACCGCGTCCTCGAACGGGCCGCTCGACAGGCCATCCCGGCTCGGCTCCACGGCGATCGTGCCGCGCGGCACGCCGTCGGGCAGATGGTAGCGCAGCACCTCCGTCGGCGGCAGCGATCCGGTGGTGGCGCAGGCCGCGAGCAGGGCGAGCGGAGCGAGGGCGAGCGGTTTCATGGAGGTACGCCTGACTGGGATGATATGGATGCGAACGCGCGGGCGGGGTTCCGGCTCCCCGTTGACTTCGCGGAGCCGCTTCCATAGGCGGGCGCGTCCAAGTTCCGGCCCGAAAAGACCCACATCCATGAAGATCCGCAACTCGCTGAAGTCGCTGAAGGACCGCCATCGCGACAACCGCGTCATTCGCCGTCGCGGCCGCACCTATGTCATCAACAAGACGCAGCGCCGGTTCAAGGCGCGCCAGGGCTAGGCTGAGGCAGTGGATTAGCGCAGCTAATCCACGTCTAGGCCGAAGCCGCGGCCGGGGGCGCGAAGCGCCGTTTGACGACACGGGATTTACTCCCGTTTCGCGGCCTTGGCCTGGGATACGTGCATGACCACCCCCACGGCCGTCATCTTCGACATCGGCCGTGTCCTTTACCGGTGGGACCCCCGGTTCCTCTACGAGCGCCTCATCCCGGCGGGCGAGATGCTCGATGCGTTCCTGCGCGACGTCGTCACCATCCCGTGGCACTTCCAGCACGACGCCGGCCGCGACTTTGCCGCCACGTCTGCCGAGCTGATCGCCGAGCATCCGCATCACGCCGAGCTGATCCGAGCCTGGGAAACCCGTTTCCTCGACACCATCCCCGGGCCGGTCGAGGGCATGCCGGCGCTGGTCGACGCGCTGCACGCGGCCGGCGTGCCGCTCTACGCGCTCACCAACTTCTCCCACGAGTTCTGGCCGCCGTTCCGCGCGCGGGAGGCGGCGATGTTCGACCGCTTCCGCGACATCCTCGTCTCGGGCGAGGAGAAACTGGTCAAGCCCGACCCGGCGATCTACGCCCTCGCGCTCGCGCGCTTCGGCCTGGAGGCCGCGCGGACCGTGTTCATCGACGACAGCGAGCCCAATGTCGTGGCGGCGGCGAACGCGGGCCTCATCGCACTACACTTCACTGACGAACCGACGCTGCGGGGCGAGTTGGAGCGACTGGGACTCCTACGCCCTTCATCCCGGCCTTGAACCAAAAACACGCTTCTTCTACGCGGCGCTAGAGTCTGAGTCATCTGGGCTGAATCGGTTTGGGATTCCCCTGGTCGAAGAAGTCTGATTCAAGCTGCTGGCC
>NZ_CAHJWX010000128.1 GCF_903643065.1 Sphingomonas bacterium
CCTCGTGGCGCGCGGGGTGGTCGCGGCCGCCAGCTATGAAGCGCGCGCGTTCGGCGTGCGCTCGGCGCTGCCGTCGGTCACGGCGCGGCGGCGCTGCCCGGAGCTTCACTTCGCGCGGCCCCGGTTCGACGTGTACAAGGCGGTGTCGGCGCAGATCGGCGCGATCTTCGCCGACTATACCGAGCTGATCCAGCCGCTGTCGCTTGACGAGGCCTATCTGGACGTGACGGCGGATCGTCAGCGGCTGGGCACCGCCTGGGCCACCGCCCGGGCGATCCGCGCGCGCATCCTGGCCGAGACCGGGCTGACCGCGTCGGCGGGGATCAGCTACAACAAGTTCCTCGCCAAGCTCGCCTCCGATCACCGCAAGCCCAACGGCCAGTTCGCGGTGACGCCCGAGATGGGGCCGGCCTGGGTGGAGACGCTGCCCGTCGCGCGCTTCCACGGCGTCGGCCCGGTGACAGCGGCGAAGATGCGGCGGCTGGGGATCGAGACGGGCGCGGACCTCCGCGCCCAGCCGCTGGCCGTCCTGGAGCGGCATTTCGGCAGCAGCGCCGGCTGGTATCACGCGATCGCGCGCGGGATCGACGACCGGCCGGTCAACCCGCATCGGACCCGCAAGTCGTCGGGCTCGGAGACGACGTTCGATCGCGACCTCCTCGACCCGGCGGAGATCGAGGCGGGGGTGCTGGGGCAGGCGGATGATGTCTGGGGTTGGTGCGAGCGGACCCAGGCGTTCGGGCGGACGGTGACGGTGAAGGTCAAATATGCCGACTTCCGCCAGATCACGCGCAGCCGCAGCCGGCCGACGGTCGTCGCGACCCGGGCGGAGCTGCGCGATGCGAGCCTGGAGCTGATCCGCTCGGTATTGCCGGCGTCGACCGGGATCCGGCTGGTGGGTGTCACCGTCTCGAACTTCGCGCGCGACGCGCCCGCGCTGCCGCTGGCGTAAGGCGGATCACCCCTTGCGTCGCGGCGGCCTCGCCTTTGGTGCCGGCAGCTCGGCGGCGGTGATGCCGATCAGCCGCGCCAGCCAGTCGCGGTCGTCCCAGCGGTCCGCGTCGACGAGCAGGCACGGCTTGGCGCCGGGATAGGGCGGCCGTTCGTCGAGCCCGTCCGCGAACGCGCGCCCGCCCGCCGTCGGCTTGACGAACAGCTGATCGTCACAGATCATCGCGACCATCTTGCCGTCGCAATACAGCCCGTGCTCGCCGAACATCGGCTTGGCCTGGATCAGTCCCGCATCCGCGATCTGATCGACCAGGAACGCCACCGTCTTCGCCTCCGATGCCATGCCATCTCCCGCGTTCGGCCAGTGACCAACGTCACGCCGCGATGCGTGCCTCCGTCTTGGCGACCAGCTCGTCGCGCGTCACGCCGGGCGCGATCTCGATCAGGCGGAACGGCTCGCCCCGGGCGGGACGCTCCAGCACGCCCAGGTCGGTGATGATCATGTCGACCACGCCCTTGCCTGTCAGCGGCAGCGAGCATTCGCGCCGGATCTTGGGCTCGCCGTTCTTGGAGACGTGATCCATCGTCACCACCACCCGGCGGACGCCGGCGACGAGGTCCATCGCGCCGCCCATGCCCTTGATGACCTTGCCCGGGATCATCCAATTGGCGAGGTCGCCGGTCTCCGACACCTCCATCGCGCCCAGGATGGTGAGGTCGATATGCCCGCCCCGGATCATCGCGAAGCTGTCGGAGGATGAGAAGAAGCTGGACGAGGGCAGGGCGCTGATCGTCTGCTTGCCCGCATTGATCAGGTCCGGGTCGACCTCGTCGTCATACGGGAACGGGCCGATGCCGAGCATCCCGTTCTCCGACTGGAGCGTCACCGTCATGTCGTCGGGGATGTTGTTGGCGACCAGTGTCGGGATGCCGATCCCCAGATTGACGTAATAGCCGTCGCGCAGCTCTCGCGCAGCGCGGGCGGCGATGTCGTTGCGGTCCCAAGGCATCAGCGTTCGCTCCCCGTGGCGGCGGCCGGCGCGGCGTCACCACGCTGGCGGATGGTGCGGAACTCGATCTTCTTGTCCGGACGCGGGTTGAGCAGCAGCCGCTGGACATAGATGCCGGGCAGGTGGATCTGGTCGGGGTCGAGCGTGCCGACGGGCACGATCTCCTCCACCTCGGCGACGCAGACCTTGCCGGCGGTCGCCATCGGCTGGTTGAAGTTGCGCGCGGTGCGGCGGAAGACGAGGTTGCCCGCCTCGTCGGCCTTCCACCCCTTCACGAGCGACACGTCCGCGACTAGGGCGGTTTCCAGCACATAATGCTCGCCGCCGAACTCCCGCACTTCCTTGCCGTCGGCGACCACGGTGCCGACGCCGGTGCGGGTGAAGAAGGCGGGAATGCCGGCGCCTCCGGCGCGGCAGCGCTCGGCGAGCGAGCCCTGCGGGCAGAACTCCACCTGCAGCTCGCCGGCGAGATATTGCCGCTCGAACTCCTTGTTCTCGCCGACATAGGAGCTGATCATCTTGGCGATCTGCCGGGTGCGCAGCAGCTTGCCCAGCCCGACCCCGTCGATCCCCGCATTGTTGGAGACGCAGGTCAGCCCGGTGACGCCCAGCGGCACCATGGCGTCGATCAGCGCCTCGGGAATGCCGCACAGGCCGAAGCCGCCGACCATCAGCGTCTGGCCGTCGCGCAGAAGGTCGCGCAGCGCCTCGCCCGCGTCGTGGTAGATCGGCTTCACTTCGCGCGCTCCATGATCGTCGTGCCCCGGCGATCACCGCTTTCCTGATCGAACATGACGATGTTCGAAGACGCGCCCCTTGGCCAGCGCCGGCGATGACGGCGGCGTGTGAGCCATGAAAGCGCGGCAACGTCAAGCCGGCGACGGCCGTGTAGCCTCGGGCGCCACATTGGTCGGACAACATGGACAGGCCAATCCGCTTGGCCTAAGCGGCCGGTCGGGAGAGGCGCGATGCGGAACATGCGATGGTGGATCGTCGCGCTGATCTGCGCGGGGACGGTGGCCAATTATCTGGCCCGCAACTCGCTGGGCGTGCTGGCGCCCGAGCTGAAGCTCGTGTTCCAGATGAGCACGCGGCAATACAGCTACGTCGTCGGCGCCTTCCAGATCGCCTATACCGCCATGCAGCCGGTCGCCGGCGCGATCATCGATCGGATCGGCCTGCGCATGGGGTTCGCGCTGTTCGGCGTCGCCTGGTCGGCCGCTAACATGCTGCACGCGCTCGCCGCCGGCTGGTTGAGCCTCGCCTTCTTCCGCGGGCTGCTCGGCCTGACCGAATCGGTCGCGATCCCGTCGGGCGTCAAGGCGGTGGCCGAGTGGTTCCCGGCGCGCGAGCGATCGGTCGCCATCGGTTGGTTCAATGCCGGCACCTCGCTGGGCGCGGTGCTGGCGCCGCCGATCGTCGTCGCGGTGACATTATGGGCGAACTGGCGCTGGGCGTTCGTGGTCACGGGCGCGGTGGGCCTCGTCTGGGCCGCTGCCTGGTACGCGCTGTACCGCACGCCAGCGACGGCCGTCCGCCCGCCGGCGGGCGTCGGCGAGCATGCGTCGGCCCGTGCGATCCTGGCCGACCGGCGCTTCTGGGTGATCGCGGTGCCCCGCTTCCTGGCCGAGCCGGCGTGGCAGACGTTCAGCTTCTGGATCCCGCTATACCTCGCGACGGAGCGCGGCATGGACCTGAAGCAGATCGCGTTGTTCGCCTGGCTGCCCTTCCTCGCCGCCGACGCGGGCGGGATCGGCGGGGGGTATCTGTCGCCCTGGCTGATGAAGCGCGGCGTGCCGCTGATCGGGTCGCGCGTCGCCGGGGTCGGCCTTGGCGCGGTGCTGATGATCGCGCCCGGCTGCATAGGGCTGGCCGCGAGCCCGTATCTGGCGATCGGGCTGTTCTGCGTCGGCGGCTTCGCGCACCAGATGATCTCCGGCCTGATCAACACGCTGTCGACCGACGTGTTCGCGCCGGCCGAGGTGGGGCTTGCCAACGGGCTGATCGGGCAGGCGGGGTGGATCGGCGGACTGCTCTTTTCCCTGCTGATCGGCCAGCTCGCCGACACGATCGGCTATGCGCCGCTGTTCGGCATGTTGGGGGTGTTCGACCTGCTCGGCGCGGCGGTGCTGATCGCGTTCATCGGCGTGCTGACGCGGTCAAGGGCCATCGCGTGAGACGGGCGACGCTCTCCGACCCGCCGCGCTTCGTCCTCGCCGAGCGCGTGCGCGGCCGCGTGACGCTGCGCGCCGACACGGGCGCGGTCGCGCACCTGTTCGTGCTGGAGGACGACATCGTCCGGCTGCTGCTGCTCGCCGACGGCACCGTCACCAGCCCGCCAAGCTGGGCGATCGCGCCCGGGCAGGACGACATCGCCGAGCCCGGCCGCGACCGGCTGGACGTGACCGGCTTCGCCTGTCCCGATTTCACGCTCACCGACACGCCCGACCGGCTGACGATCGAGACGGCGCGGCTGCGGGTGACGATCGGCTGGCACGGGCTCCACTGCGAATGGGCGCAGCGTGACGGCGACGGCTGGCGCGTGATCGCGCGCGACCGGCCGACCCAGGCCTATGATTTCGGCTGGTGGGACGGCCGCGCGCATCATTACGTCGCGCGGCGTCCGGGCGAGCGTTTCTATGGGTTGGGCGACCGGACGGGCGACGCCGACCGTGCCGGCCGCCGCTTCCGGCTGACCAACGTCGACCCGATGGGCTACGACGCCGAACACGACGACCCGCAATATAAGTCGATCCCGTACCTGCTCGTCGCCGACGCCGACGGCCGCTGCCATGCCGCCTTCTACGACAGCGTCGCCGACGTGACGGTCGACCTGGGGCGCGAGCGGGACAATTACCACGGGCCCTATCGCCACGTCGTCGCCGACGCGGGCGACCTGGACCTGTGGATGATCGCCGGCCCCGATCCGCGCGAGGTGACGCGGCGGTTCACCTGGCTGACGGGCCGGCCCGCGCTGATGCCGCGCTGGTCGCTGGGCTATTCGGGCTCGACGATGAGCTATACCGACGCGCCCGACGCGGCGGCGCGGATGGCGTCGTTCCTGGAGCGCTGCGCCGAGCACGACCTGGGCTGCACCTCGTTCCACCTGTCGTCGGGCTACACCTCGATCGGCGACAGGCGCTATGTGTTCCACTGGAACCGCGACAAGTTCCCCGATCCCGCCGGTTTCGTCGGCGCCTATGCGGCGGCCGGCGTGCGGCTCGTCCCCAACATCAAGCCGGCGCTGCTGCGCAGCCACCCCCGCCATGACGAGGTCGCCGCCGCCGGCCTGTTCGTCGCGGACGACGCGGGCCGGCCGGTCGAGGCGCAGTTCTGGGACGAGGTCGGCGGCTATCTCGATTTCACCAACCCGGCGGCCGCCGCCTGGTGGCGCGGGCAGGTGACGGCGGCGTTGCTCGATCAGGGCATCGAGGCGACTTGGAACGACAACAACGAATATGAGGTATGGGACGCGCGCGCGCGCTTCCACGGCTTTGGGCAGGCGCGGCCGGCGGCGGCGATGCGGCCCGTCCAGCCGCTGTTGATGACCCGCGCGTCGCGCCAGGCCCAGCTCGCCGCGCGGCCGGACGCGCGGCCCTATGTGGTCACGCGCTCGGGCATGGCGGGGTTGCAACGCTATGCGCAGACCTGGACGGGGGACAATCGGACGGAGTGGAAGACGCTGCGCTATAATGCGCGCCAGGCGATCGGGCTGGCGCTGTCGGGCGTGTCCAACAGCGGCCACGATGTCGGCGGGTTCGCCGGCCCGGCGCCGTCCCCCGAGCTGCTGGTGCGCTGGGTGCAGGCGGGCGTGCTGATGCCGCGCTTCAGCATCCACAGCTGGAACGACGACGGCACGGTCAACGAGCCCTGGATGTACCCGCAGGCGCTGCCCGCGATCGCGCGGTTGATGGCGTTGCGGCAGACGCTGCTGCCCTTCTGGTACGACCTGCTGCATCGCTATCACGCCACGTACGAGCCGATGGTGCGGCCGACCTGGCTCGACTTCCCGGACGACCCGCTCGCCTGGGCGGAGTGCGACGAGCATCTGCTCGGCCCCGATCTGCTGGCGGCGCCCGTGATGGCGGCGGGCGCGACCACCCGCGCGCTGCGCCTGCCCGCCGGCGCCGACTGGGTCCATGTCTGGACCGGCCGGCGTGTGGCGG
>NZ_CAHJWX010000129.1 GCF_903643065.1 Sphingomonas bacterium
AGCGCGCCCTCGACCGGCTGGCCGACCAGCAGCTGCAGCGCGTTGCCGTCCTGCGCCACCAGCGTGGTCTGTTCGGCCAGGTCGGCATTGGCCGTCTCCAGCACCTGTTGCGCCTGATCAAGGTCGGTGCGCGGGGAGATGCCACCGGTGAGCCGCGCCTGGGTGAGGCGGACCGATACCTGCGCGGCCTTGGCGGTCTGCTGCGCGACTATGAGCAGCGACCGGTCGGCGGCGAGTTGCAGCCACGCCTCCGCGACGTCGCCGACCAGCGTTAGCCGCGTCGCGCGCGCGGCCGCCTCCGTCGCGAAATACCGGTCAAGCGCGGCGGTCGTCAGCGAGCGGATGCGGCCGAACAGGTCGACCTCGAACGCGGTGGTGCCGATCGTGGCGCTGAACGAGCTGTTCGAGTTGGACGAGGTGACCACGGTGCCGCCGGTCGTGGTGCCGCCCGTGCCGGTGCCAGTGCCCGTGGTGCCGCCGGTGCTGGTGCCGCCCGTGCCCGTCGTGCCGGTGCCCGTCGTGCCGGTGCCGGTGGTGCCGGTGCCCGTGCCGCCGGTCCCGCCATTGCCCGTGCCCGTGCCGCTCGTGCCCGTGACGCTGGCGCCGTTGCCGCCGCCCGAATAGCTGTAGCGGCCGGTCGCGTCGATCTGCGGCAACAGGTCGGCGCGCTGGATGCGGTATTGCGCGCGCGCGGCGGCGATGTTGGCGACCGCGACGCGCAGGTCGCGATTGTTGGCGAGCGCGCGGGCGATCACCTGCTGGAGGCGCGGATCGGTGAACACCTGCGCGTAGCTGATCGACGGCAGCGCCGCCTCGCTCTGGCGCAGGTACGCATCGCCCGTCGGCCAGGACGGCGGGACGGGGAGCGCGGGACGGGCGTAGTGCGGCGCGAGCGAGCAGCCGGCGACGCTGGCAAGCGCGAGGCTGGCGACGACTCTCCTGCCGTCACGCCGAACCTGTTTCAGCACCCACGCGAGCCGCGACCGACTGGCGCCGCGTTCGTCGCGAACGCCGTGCGTGGATGCCGACACGAGTTCAGCATGACGAGATCGCTCGAGTCGCTTCACGATGGCCTCGGCAGCAGCGGCCGGTCCGGCGGCGCGGGCAGGGCCAGCTGCTCGTCATGCTCGTCGTGCCCGTCCCCACCGTGCTCGCCGTCTCGCTCCGGCCGCTTGCCGCGCAGCCGGGCGATCCCGTCGCCGACGCCGGTGCGGACCAGCACGAAGAACAGCGGGATGTAGAAGATCGCGAGCAGCGTCGCGGTCAGCATCCCGCCGATCACCGCCGTGCCGATCGCGATCCGCGCATTGGCGCCGGCGCCGGTCGAGATGGCGAGCGGCAGCACGCCGAAGATGAAGGCGAAGGAGGTCATCAGGATCGGCCGCAACCGGATCTTCGCCGCCTCCAGCGCCGCGTCGAGCACGCTGGCGCCCTTGCGCTCGGCCTGTTCGGCGAACTCGATCATCAGGATCGCGTTCTTGGATGCGAGCCCCATCGTCGTCAGCAACCCGATCTGGAGATACACGTCGTTGATGAGGCCGCGCAGCGACACGGCGATGATCGCGCCGACCAGCCCGAGCGGGATGATCAGCAGCACCGCCACCGGGATCGACCAGCTTTCGTACAGCGCCGCCAGGCACAGGAACACGACCAGCAGCGAGAGGCCGTAGAGCACCGGCGCCTGGCCCGCCGACAGATCCTCCTGATAGGACAGGCCCGACAGCGCCACCGACGTGCCGGGGATCCGGCTCGCCAACTCGCGGATGCGGGCGAGCGCGTCGCCCGAGCTCTTGCCCGGCGCCGACGAGCCCTGAAACTCGAAGGACGGGATGCCGTTGAAGCGCGACAGGGTGAACGGCGCCTGCCCCCAGCCGGTGGTGGCGAAGGAGGAAAACGGCGCCATCTGCCCGCTCGTGCCGCGCACATACCATTGCGACAGGTCGCCCGGCTGCGACCGGTATGGCGCGTCGCCCTGGACATAGACGCGCTTGACGCGGCCGCGATCGACGAAGTCGTTGACGTAGCGCCCGCCCCAGGCGGTCGACAGCGTCGCGTTGACGTCCGCCTGGGAAAGGCCCAGCGCCGCCAGCTGCTGCGGATCGATGTTGACCTTGAGCGTCGACACGTCCGGCAGCTCGGTGAGCCGCACGCCCGTCAGGATCGGGTCGGCGCGCGCCGCCTGGAGCAGCTGGTCGCGCGCGGCGTTGAACTTCTCGCTGCTCAGCCCGCCGGTATTCTCCAGCTCGACGGTGAAGCCGTTCGACTGGCCCAGCCCCCGGATCGCGGGCGGGACGAGCGCGTAGATCTGCGCGTCGCGGACGTTGGCGAAGGCGCCCGACGCGCGCTGCGTGATCGCGTCGGCGTTGTTCTCCTTGCCCTTGCGGTCCGCCCAGTCGGTCAGCGAGATGAAGCCTTGCCCCGTGTTCTGCCCGCTCGGGCCGTTGCCGCCGCCGCCCGAGACGGTGAACATCACCTGGACGTTCTTGCCCTCGTGCTGGCGGAAATAGGTCTCGATCTGCTTCTGGATCGCATAGGTGCGGTTCTGCGTCGCGCCGGCGGGGAGCTGGAACTGAACCTGCGCGCCGCCCTGGTCCTCCGTCGGCAGGAAGCCGGTGGACAGCCGCAGGAACAGGATCGCCAACAGCGCCACGATCGCGAGATAGATCAGCAGGAACAACCACTTGCGGTCGATCACGCGCTTGACCGTGTTGGTGTAGCGCTCGATGCCGGCGTCGAACGTGTTGTTGAAGCCCACCCGTCCGCGCTCCACCCAATGCGCGACCCGCGGCAGCCGGTTGGCGAACCAGCCCCGATCGATCGCGTCGTCCTCGTCCTTCTCGCGCGCCTTGAGCAGGTGCGAGGTGAGGGCGGGGGAGAGCACCAGCGCGACCAGCACCGACAGCAGCATCGCCGAGACGATGGTCAGCGAGAACTGGCGGTAGATGACGCCGGTCGAGCCGCCGAAGAACGCCATCGGCAGGAACACCGCCGACAACACCAGCGCGATCGCGATCAAGGCGATCGTGATTTCCTCCATCGACTGGATGGTCGCGTCGCGCGGGGTCATGCCGGGATTCTCCTCCAGCAACCGCTCGACATTCTCCACCACGACGATCGCGTCGTCGACGAGCAGGCCGATCGCGAGCACCAGCCCGAACAGCGTCAGCGTGTTGATCGAGAAACCGGCGAGATAGAAGGCGGCGAAGGTGCCCAGCAGCACGACGGGCACCGCTACCGTCGGCACCAGCGTCGCGCGCCACGATTGCAGGAACACGAACATGACGATGACGACGAGGATGATCGCCTCGATCAGCGTCTTGACCACCTCGTGGATCGACAGCTTGATGAAGTCGGTGGCGTCGTTCGCGTAACCATAGTCATAGCCGGGCGGGAAGCTCTTGGCCTGCGTGTCGATGAAGCTCTTGACCAGTTCGGAGGTCTTGAGCGCGTCCGCGCCGGGCGCGAGCAGCACGGCGATGCCGGCGCCGGGATGCTCGTTGACGCGGGAGCGCGCGTTGTAGTTCTCCGCCCCCAGCTCGACATGGCCGACGTCCCTGATCCGGACGCTGCTGCCGTCGGGCAGCGTCTTGAGCAGGATCGCGGCGAACTCCTCGGGCTTGGTCAGCCGCGACTGGGCGGTCACCGTGGCGCTCAGATATTGCGTGTCGGGCGAGGGCTGACCGCCGATCTCGCCGGCGGCGACCTCCGCGTTCTGCGCGGTGATCGCGGTGACGACGTCGCCGGGCATGAGCTGGAAGCCGGCGAGCTTGGCCGGATCGAGCCAGATCCGCATCGCATATTGCGCGCCGAACACCTGCGTGTCGCCGACGCCCTTGATGCGGCCCAGCGGGTCCTGGAGGTTGGAGACCAGATAGTCCGACACGTCCTGGTTGGTGGCGTGGTCGGTCTTGTCATAGACGCCGACGATCAGCAGGAAGTCCGGATTGGACTTGCGCACGACCAGGCCCTGCTGCTGCACCTGGGCGGGCAGGCGGCTGATCGCCTGCTGCACCTGGTTCTGCACCTGCACCTGCGCGATGTCGGGATTGGTGCCCTTCTCGAAGGTGGCGGTGATCGTCACGGTGCCGCGCGACGAGGAGGAGCTGCTGAAATAGAGCAGCCCGTCGATGCCGGTCAGCGATTGTTCGATGATCTGCGTCACCGAGTTCTGGATCGTCTCGGCCGACGCGCCCGGATAGGTGGCGCGCACCGACACCTGCGGCGGCGCCACGTCGGGATATTGCGCGATCGGCAGGCCCAGGATGCCGCCGACGCCCGCGAGCATGATGATGATCGCGATCACCCAGGCGAAGATCGGGCGATCGATGAAGATGCGGGAGATCATGCCCTCAACTCCTCCCCGGCACGGGGAGGGGGACCGCTCGGCGAAGGCGATTGGTGGAGGGGGCCCGCCCCGGACGGAGCGCCCGGTGCGACGTGGGGCTTCTCCGTCACGCCCTGCGGGCACGCCACCTCCCCGTGCCGGGGAGGAATGCAGCCGAGCGTCATCCTAGCCTCCGCCGCCCTGGCCGTGCGTCTGCTTCTTGCCGGCGTCCTTGGGCGGTTGCAGCCGCTCGGCTGCGTTGGCGGGGACGGGGCGCACCGCGATGCCGGCGCCGCCACCCTGGCCGCCACCGCCGCCCTGGCTGTCGCCCTTGCCTTGCCCGCCCTTGTCGCCGCCCTTGGCCTCGCCGCCGCCCTTGGCCTTGTCACCCTGTTTCCCGCCGCCCGCGCCGCCGCCGCTCGCGGCCTGCTGGAGCTTGCCCAGGCCCTGCGTGACGATCTTGTCGCCCGGCTTCAGGCCGGCGGTGACCACCCAGTCCGCGCCCTGGACGCGATCGGCCGTCACCGTGCGCTGCACCGCGTGATTGTCGGGTGTCACCACATAGACGGTCGCGTCGCCCTTGGGCCCGCGGTTGACCGCCTGTTGCGGCACCAGGAACACATGGTGCTGCACCGCCGTCTCGAACCGCGCGCGCACGAACATGCCCGGCAGCAACAGGCTCTGCGCGTTGGGGAAGCGCGCGCGCAGCGTCACCGTCCCTGTTTCCAGGCTGACCAGCGCCTCCGAGAACTCGACGGTGCCCGTCTGGCCATAGTCGCTGCCGTCCTCCAGCGTCAGGCGGACGACCGCGCGGGTCGGCGAGGCGCCGCCGCTCGACAGCTGACGCCGCAGCGCGAGCAGGTCACTCGCCGATCGCTGGATGTCGACGAAGATCGGGTTAAGCCGCTGGATTTGTGCCAGCGGATCGGTTTGCGAGGGCGAGACCAGCGCGCCGACGGTGAACAGCGAGCGGCCGATCCGGCCGGTGATCGGCGCCGGCACGGTGGTGAACTTCAGGTTGATCCGCGCCGTGTCCAGCGCCGCGCGGCCCTGCGCCACCTGGGCGCGGTTCTGTCGCGCGGTGGCGATCGCGTTGGTGTATTCCTGCTTGGACACCGCCTCGATCTTGGCGAGCGGGGCGTAGCGATCGGCCTGGATGCGCGAGGCCTCGGCGGTCGCCTGCGCGGCCTGCAGATTGGCGGACGCCTGGTTGGCGGCGGCGCGGTACAGCGAGGCATCGACCTGATAGAGCGGCTGGCCGGCATGGACCAGCGTGCCCTCGGTGAACAGCCGCGCCTTGACGATGCCCCCAACCTGCGGGCGGACGTCGGAGCTTTCATAGGCGGCGGTGCGGCCGGACAGCGTCGTGACCTGGGTCGCGTCCGTCGGCTGGACGACGACATAGCCCACCTCCGGCGGGCCCGCGTCGCCACCGCGCCCGCCGGCGCCGCCCTTCTTCTTGTCCGCGCCGCCGCCGCAGCCCGCCGCGAGCAACGCGAGGGCCAGCGCGACCGACCGCCCGTGAACGCCAAACACCATCAACCGCGCACGCCGTCATAACCGCAATCAGCGCGCCCATGCACCACCATGCTGCGATGCGCCATAGCCGCTGACCCAAAAAGCGCCGCTGGCTGCGATGAGTTAGCATGATAGGGGACGGGCATGAGCGACGACGACAAGCGGGCGGCGGCCGAGGCGGCGGTGGCGGAGGTGACCGACGGCATGCTGGTGGGGCTGGGCACCGGCTCCACCGCCGCGTTCGCGATCGACGCGCTCGGCGCCCGGGTGGCGGAC
>NZ_CAHJWX010000130.1 GCF_903643065.1 Sphingomonas bacterium
GCGCTGCGGCCGACCGCCGCCGCTCCGCGTCACGCCCGTCGTCCCACGGCCAGGCGTGGGCGAGATCGAGGTCCAGCAACATGGCTCCGCTCCGTCACAGACGGCGGCGGCATCCGGATCGGAACCGACGTGGGGGCGCCTGGCACCCCGATGCCGCCCCGCCCGCCAGAGTCTCTTGATCCGGCACCCGCGCCCAATCACCGACGAGACGCCGCCGTGACCGGCGATCCGCACCGTCACATGCGGAAAAAGCGGAAGGCGGAGAGCGGAGGGCTGGCTTGGGCCTGGGCCTGGGCTCGCGAACGTAGCGCGTGGCAGGCCGGAGGCGCCTGACCCTTGGGGACGCCGCCGCCCATGGGTCCGGTCGACGCCGGACCGGCTCAGGCCACCAGTGCGCGGTCCGAGGCGCGGCGCGCCGAACGACGGTCGCCGCGCAGGCCCGCGAAACCGGACGCCGCCACGCCGCCCAGGCCGGCACCGATGCCGGCGAGCACATGCGCCGCCACCATCAGCGCGGCCATCATCGCCATCAGCGCGGTGACGTCGGCGGCATGGCCGAGCAGCAGGCTGGTGATCCCGGCGAAGATCAGTTCGCGGTTCGACACGAACGGCAGCCGCGACACGAGCAGCTTCACCGCCGACAGGATCAGCCACCAGCTAACCGCGACCGCCGGCATCGCCAGATGCCACAGCACCGCCGTCAGCATCACGGTGCCGCCCGCGCGGACCGCATGCCAGCCGGCGATGCGGGCCAGCGACGCGCCCGGGAGGCTGAGCCTCGAGCGCAGCGCGAGCGCCGCGATCGGCGGCACCGCGATCACGGCCAGCGCCCCCGCCAGCACGGCCGGGGAGATGCCCAGCGACAGATGCGCGAGCCACGGCCAGGCGAGCGCGAGGACCGTCAGCGTCGTGACCGATCCGACCGCCGAGGACAGCAGCGCGACGTCGCGCACCGCCTTGAACGCCGCCGCCGCGCCCTCGCCCCGCTTGCGCGCGATCGAATAGAGATACGCCTCGCCGACATAGCCGAACAACAGCTCGTTGCCGATCGTCTTGCGCATCGTCGCGATCAGCGCGGACGGCGGAATGGCCCACAGCCGTCGATAGATCGCCCAGTCGCACAGCGGCTGCAGCATGTAGGCGAGCACGAACACCGCCCAGAACGACGGCCGCGCGGGGACCAGCGACACGATGCGGCCAAGATCGATGCGGCCGAGCTCGATCAGCGCCGCCGCGAGGATCGCCAGCGACAGCGCCGGCCCCGCGTAGCGACCGAGCGTCGTCCGGACGGGACCCAGCGCCCAGCCCCGGACCGAACGGCCGATCGGCCCCGCCCGCCCGATCACCGTCGACCCGATCCCCGTCCGCCCGATCATCGTAGACAGGGCCGCCCCGACACGGCTCCTGCGGCCATGGACCGGGGCCGTCGCCTGTGTCGCTAGCGTGCCGTGCATTCACCACCTCGTCGGCCCCGGAGCCGCCCCTACGCCTTTCAGACGCCGCCGGCGCGCGCGAACCGCACCGTCGCCTTCGGTTCGTCGCAAATCCGGCACCTGCCTCCCCCATGCCCCCCATACCCCGCGACCGTGCCGGAGCGCGGCGCGATGTTGCCGCCGCCGCGTCCGGGCTCTACCGGTCGGCGACGCATGGCCGCCCCCGATTTCTCCGAGCCGCCGATCGGCATATTGGACGCGCCGTTCGACAGCGCGCTGTCCGACCGCTACCTCGTCTATGCGCTGTCGACGATCACCGCGCGATCGCTGCCCGACGTGCGCGACGGCCTGAAGCCCGTCCACCGCCGCCTGCTCTGGGCGATGCGGCTTCTGAAGCTCGACCCCGCGTCCGGGTACAAGAAATGCGCGCGGGTCGTCGGCGACGTGATCGGCAAATACCACCCGCATGGCGACCAGTCGGTCTATGACGCGATGGTCCGCCTCGCGCAGGATTTCGCGCTCCGCTATCCACTGGTCGACGGGCAGGGCAATTTCGGCAACATCGACGGGGACAACGCCGCCGCCTATCGCTACACCGAGGCGCGGCTGACGCCGGTCGCGATCGACTTGATGGACGGGCTCGACGAGGACGCGACCGACTATCGCGCGACCTACAACGGTGAGGAACAGGAGCCCGAGCTGTTCCCGGGGCCGTTCCCCAACCTGCTGGCGAACGGCGCCGCGGGCATCGCGGTCGGCATGGCCACCAGCATCCCGCCGCACAACGCCGCCGAGCTGCTGGACGCGGCGATCCTGCTGGTGGACGCGCCGGACGCGGACGACGTCGCGATCCTCGCCCATGTCGCCGGCCCCGATTTCCCGACCGGCGGGCTGGTGGTCGACCCGCCGGCCGCGATCCGGGAGGCCTATGCGACCGGCCGCGGCAGCTTCCGCGTGCGCGCGCGCTGGTCGGTGGAGCGCGAGAAGGGCGGCGGCTGGCAGGTCGTGGTCGACCAGATCCCCTATGGCGTCGCCAAGGGCAAGCTGATCGAACAGATCGCCGCGCTGGTGAACGATCGCAAGCTGCCGATCCTGGCCGACGTGCGGGACGAGTCGGACGCCGCGATCCGGCTGGTGCTGGAACCGCGCAGCCGCACCGTCGATGCCGACGTGCTGATGGAGGGGCTGTTCCGCCTGTCGGACCTGGAGATCCGGGTCCCCCTCAACCTCAACGTGCTCGACAAGGACCGCACGCCGCGCGTCCTGTCGTTGCGCGCCGCGCTCGCCGCCTGGGTCGACCATCAGTTCGTCGTGCTGCGCCGCCGGACGGAGCACCGGCTGGCCAGGATCGCCGACCGGCTGGAGCTGGTCCGCGGCTATATCGTCGCCTTCCTCAACCTCGACCGGGTGATCGCGATCATCCGTACGCAGGACGAGCCCAAGCCGGTGATGGTCGCGGAGTTCCAGCTCACCGATCGACAGGCGGAGGCGATCCTGAACATGCGGCTGCGCTCGCTGCGGCGGCTCGAGGAGATGGAGCTGCGCGGCGAGCAGGCGAAACTGGAGAAGGAACAGGCCAGCCTTGCCGCCCTGCTCGCCGATCCCAAGAGGCAGCGCGCGCGGATGAAGCGGGACCTGGGCAGGATTCGCGACCGCTACGGTGCGCAGACGCCGCTCGGCCGCCGCCGCACAGCGATCGCGGAGGCGCCGCCGACCCGCGACATCCCGCTCGAGGCGATGATCGACCGCGAGCCGATCACCGTCCTCCTGTCCCAGCGCGGCTGGATCCGCGCGATGAAGGGGCACGTCGACCTGGCGTCGGCCGAGACGCTGAAGTTCAAGGACGGCGACGGGCCGCAGTTCGCCTTCCACGCGCAGACCACCGACAAGCTGCTGCTCGCCGCCGCCAACGGCCGCTTCTTCACGCTGGCGGCCGACAAGCTGCCCGGCGGGCGCGGCTTCGGCGAGCCGGTGCGGCTGACCATCGACCTCGACGGCGATACCGGCATCGTCGCGCTGCTGGGCGCGGGGCCGGGCGTCCGGCTGCTGGTTGCGGCGAGCGACGGGCGCGGGTTCGTGGTGCCCGCCGCCGACGTGCTGGCCGAGACGCGCAAGGGCCGGACGGTGATGACGCCGCGCGCGGGCGCGGCCCTGAAACTGGTGCGGCCGATACCGGCCGAGGCGGACTATCTGGCGGTGATCGGCGACAACCGGCGGCTGCTGGCGTTCCCGCTCGCCGAACTGCCCGAGATGACGCGCGGCCAGGGGGTGCAGCTCCAGCGGTATGGCGATGGCGGCCTGTCGGATGCGATCCCCTTCGTCTTCGCGACGGGGCTGAGCTGGCCGATGGGCGGCGGGAGCGGGCGCACCCGGACGGAGGCCGATCTTCGGCCCTGGCGCGCGGCCCGCGGCGCGGCGGGACGGATGCCGCCGACCGGCTTTCCGCGCGACAACCGCTTCTGATTCGGGGCGACATAACCCGATCCGGGTATTTCAAGCCTCTTTAACCCGCGGCTGGCTATCCCGCCGGCGACATGGCCGCTTCCCTTCCCGCAGACCTGCCGCCGCGCCTCGCATCCCCGGCGCCGCGCGAGCTCAGCGTGGCGGAAGGGGCGCTGGACCTCCTGTCGATCCCGGCCGCGCTGGTCGACTGCGCGCACGGCGCGCTGGCGTTCGTGGCGACCAACCACGCGTTCCGGGCCGCGGGCCTGGGCTCCGGCGCCGACCGGTCGATGCTGGTGGAGCGGCTGGGCGAGCGCCTGCTCGCCTTCTGCCGCGGCGGCGGCGGGCGCGAGGAGTTCGCATGGGCGGCGGGCGACCGGGTGGACGCGCGCCACTATCGCGTCACGGTCGCCCGCGTCCATGCCGGGGGGACCGGCCGCTGCCTCGTCAGCCTGATCGACCAGACGTGCGAGCTTCGCGCGGAGGACAGCCTGCGCCGGGAGATGGCGACCGACAGCCTGACCGGCCTGCCGAACCGCGCCGGGTTCGGCGACCGGCTCGACGCGATGCCGCAGTCGTCGCTCGCCCGGCATGCGGTGATGATCGTCGACCTGGAGCGTTTCAGTCGCATCAACGCCTGTCTGGGCGGGATGACCGGCGACGAGCTGCTGATCTCGGTCGCGCGGCGGCTGCGCGGCGCGTTGCGCGCGGGCGACGTGCTCGCTCGCACCGGCGGCGACGAGTTCGGCATCCTGATGGCGGTCGAGGACGCCGCCGATCCCGACCATCTCGCCAAGCGGCTGCGCGGCGCGCTGGCGCACCCGTTCCGGCTATCGGACTACGAGATCCGCGTGTCGTGCGCGATCGGCATCGCGCTGGGCGCCGGCTGCGCCGACGACCCGGACGAGCTGATCCGGAACGCGCAGTTCGCGGCCAAGCGCGGCAAGACCAGCGGGCATACCGAAGCGCACCGGACGGACGCCTTCGATGCGGTGCGCGAGCAGTTCGGGATCGAGACCGCGCTGCGCCGGGCGATCGAGCAGGGTCAGCTGCGCCTGACGTTCCAGCCGATCTGCGACCTGGCGACGGGCCGGATCCACGCTTTCGAGTCGCTGGCGCGCTGGACGGACGAGAAGGGTCGCGAACATGCGCCCGCCAGCTTCATCGCGGTGGCCGAGGAGTCGGGGCTGATCGTGCCGCTGGGCCGCTGGGCGCTGGCGGAGGCGGCGCGGACGCTGGCGGGCTGGGACGCGCGGTCCCGCGAGGACGGCGGCGGCGGCGGCGATTGCGGCGTCCGGATGGCGGTCAACGTCTCGGCGATCCAGTTCCAGCGCGACTCCATCGCGCCCGCGGTCGAAAAGGCGCTGCAGGACAACGGCCTGGCGGGCGACCGGCTGACGCTGGAACTGACGGAGAGCGCGCTGATCGCCGATCCCGACCGGATCGGGCGCACGCTGGAACACCTCCGCACCTTGGGCACGCGCCTTGCCATGGACGATTTCGGCACCGGCTACTCCAATCTCGCCTATCTCCAGAAGCTGCCGATCGGGACGCTGAAGATCGACCGCAGCTTCGTCACCGGCATGCTCGCGGACCCCGACAAGGTCGCGATCGTGCGCGCGGTGCTCAGCCTCGCGCAGGCGCTGGGGATGTCGACGGTGGCGGAAGGGGTGGAGACGATCGAGCTCGGGCGGACGCTCGCCGCGATGGGCTGCACCTATGGCCAGGGCTATGCCTATGCGCGACCGCTGGAGGCGGACGAAGCCTATGCGCTGGTCGTCGCGCGCAACGGCCAGTTCGCGACGGCCGGATTGATGGCCGGATTATAGGGCCGCCGCCACCTCCTCGTCGGCGATCGCCTCCACCCTGGCCGTGTCCGGAAACCCCTCCCCGACCCAGCGGGTCTCGATCCGCGCCAGCGCGGCGGCGACCGCCGGCCCCTTGCGCAGGCCGCGCGCGACCAGCGCACCGCCGCCGATCGGCAGCTTGCGCGGGCTCCACCCGGCCAGCGGCGCCGGATCCAGGCCGTGCAGCAGCATCCGGTCGGTCGCGCCCTCCACGCCGATCCGATAGGCGAGCGCCGCCGGACCCTCGCCGCCGAGCGGCCCCGTCGCTCCCTCCAGCCGGCGGCGATCCGCGTTGGACAGCTTCAGCCGAGCGCCCACCGACGCGGCCGCCTGCGCGGGAACCAGCGCCGCGAGCCGCCGGATCGCGTCGGGCGCGATGCCTGCCGCCGCCT
>NZ_CAHJWX010000131.1 GCF_903643065.1 Sphingomonas bacterium
CGCGGCGGCGGCGGCGAACGACCTGGTCGGCGGCGGCGGCGCGGGTCAGGACGCCGACATTCCGGCGGCAGTGCGGCAGCTGACGGAAGCGGCGCGCGCGCTGCGCTCCTTCTCCGACTATCTCGGCCGCCACCCCGAGGCGCTGCTCAAAGGCAAGAAAGAACGATGATGCGCCGGCTCTTACCAATCGCCGTCCTCGCGCTCGCCGCCTGCGGGCACAGCAGCGCCACCCGCTTCTGGACGATTGAGGCGGCGCCCGCGCCGACGCGCCACCCCGCGCTGGCGAGCCCGATCCGGATCGACGCGGTGCGCGTGCCGCTCGCGATCGATCGGCTCGAACTGGTCCGGCACGACGCCGCGAACCGCGTCGCGGTGCTGGACTTCGATCGCTGGAGCGCGCCGCCGGGCGACCTGATCCGCCGCGCGCTGACCCGCGACCTGCTCGCGCGGCTGCCGGCGGACAGCGTGATCTTCCCCGACACGCCACGCCGCCCCGGCACGCGCGGCGTCGCAATCGCTGTACTCGATCTCGACGAGACGGACGCTGAATCAGTGATGACGGTGAGCTGGAGCGTCGGCGACGGCGCCCCCCATCAGCTCACGTTACATGCCCCGCTCGCGACCCCCGACGCGGCGGGCCAGACCACCGCGCTCGGCGTGCTGATCGGTCAGCTCGCGGACGACATAGTCGCGACGCTGCGATAGCTGGGTCAGCGGAATGGTGGGCGTGGCAAGGATTGAACTTGCGACCCCTGCAATGTCGACACAGCGCCTTTGGCGCCGACCGGAGAACTGCGTCACTTCGGCCGGCGGCTAGAGAACGGACCGGGTTGGTTTGCGGAACATCGGCCATTTACATCGAACCAATCGACGGCACCCGCGACCACCTGAGGTCCGCAATGGGCTGAGCTGATGACGTAGGCGTAGTTGACAGGACGGCCGCAGCGACGAGGAGCGGGCGACGGTTCATTATGTCGGCATGTTATTGCGGTTGCGCCCGGCCGCCTTGGGGATGTGAGAGCGCCGCATGACAGCGACGAATGTAACCCTGCAAACCTGACAAGCGACAGCTCAGACAATAAGCGACCTTATCGTCCGAAAGTGTCGCTACGGCCTGTACCGGTTGAGGAGTGGACAAAGCTTGATCTTCACAAGCGCGGGTCGATCAGAACGATGCCGTCGGGCGGGTGACGATCCATGGCCACCAGGGCAGGAATCGCGTCGGTCAGCGATAGCGTTCCGCCGATCAGCCGTTCCGGCCGCAGCCGGCCCGCAAGAATCAAGGCGAGCATCTCGTCGTAGCGCCATGCCTGCATGCCGTGACTGCCCAGGATCTCCAGCTCATGCGCGATCACCTGCGCCATCGGCACCTCGGCCCGCGCCTCGTCGCCGAGCATGAGGCCGACCTGCACGTGCCGACCGCGCCGCCGCAGGCACGTGACCGAGTTGAAGCACGTCTCGCGCGCGCCCAGCGTATCCATCGACAGGTGAGCGCCGCCGCCCGTGACCGCGCGGACCGCCTCGACGACGGAGACGACCTCGCGGGCGTTCACCGTCGCGACCGCGCCGAGCGCGCGAGCGAGCGCCAGCTTGGGTTCGGCCACGTCGATCGCGACGACGTTCGCGCCCAGCGCGGTTGCGATCATCACCGCCGACAGGCCGACCCCACCCGCGCCATGCACGGCCACCCACTCCCCGCCGCGCACACGCCCCCGATCGACCACCGCGCGAAAAGCGGTGGCGAAACGGCAACCGAGGCTCGCGGCGGTGGCGAACGCCATCGTCTCGGGCAGGCGCACCAGATTGCCGTCGGCGCGATCCAGCGCGACATACTCGGCGAACGAGCCCCATTGCGTGAAGCCCGGCTGCGCCTGGGCCTCGCAGACCTGCTGGTCGCCGGCGTGGCAGCTCGGGCACCACCCGCAGGCGAGGACGAACGGCGCGGTGACGCGGTCGCCGACGTCGAACCGGCGCACCTCGGCACCGGCCGCCGCCACGACGCCAGCAAATTCGTGACCGGGCACGTGCGGCAGCCGAATGTCGGGGTCGTGGCCGCGCCAGCCATGCCAGTCGCTCCGGCACAGCCCCGTCGACTTCACGTCGATCACCACGCCATCGGGCGCCGGCGCCGGATCGGGCACATCGCGGATCGCGGGCGTCGCGCCGAAAGCGTCGAAGATCATCGCCTTCATCGACGGACAGCCCAGATCTTCCGACCATCGGGCAGGCGGGCCGAACGGCCGCGCCCGTCTTCGATGCCACCGGCCGCGACGACGGGGATCGTCAGCCGATCGGCGAGCCCCGGCAGGAACGACATCAGCCCCACGCCCGGATCATGCGCCAGACCCGGATCGAACCTGCCGCAATGGCCACCGGCCTCGATCCTCTGGGCGATCATCGCATCCGCTCCCGCTGTCTGAGCGGGCAACGCCTCGGCGAGCATCGTGAATGTCGCGAACAGTCGATGCCGGCCACCCTAGCCTTGTGAACGAAGAACGGCGGGAACAGGCTCATGGCGACGACGCCGCGCGCGGCCGCGCCGCTAAAACGGTCATCCCGCCTGGCTGCGTCACCGCCGCCGCATTTCGGAGCGAGGCGCTGCCGGCCATCGCGCTTCGCGGATCGACAGGCGCATCCCGAAGCGGGCGCGGAGGGCGGCTCCGCGAGCGTCGGGGACCGCCGTCATCGGGGCTGCACCATCGCGATCAGTGCCTCAGATAGTGGCTGGGCGGCACCCCCAGCGCCCGTCGGAACATCGCTGCGAAGCTGCTCGGGCTATCATAGCCGACGTCGAACGCCACCTGCGTCACGGGCATGCCGGCGGCGAGCTGCGACAGCGCCTCCATCAGGCGCACCTGCTGCGGCCAGACCGCGAAACCCATTCCCGTCTGCTGTTTGAAGGTGCGGGTGAAGGTCCGCCGGCCCATCGCGGCAACGCCGATCCAGTCGTCGATGTCGCGATTGTCGGCGGGGTCGCTCAGGATCGCGGCGCAGACGCGCAGCAGTCGTGGGTCGAGCGGCATCGCGACCTGGTAGGGCGCGTCCGGCATGCAGGCGATCTCCGCCAGCAACAGCTCGATGATCCGCTCGCAGCGCGCCGTTGGCGCGCCGAACGGCGGGAAGGCGGCGACCTCCAGGATGAGCGCCCGCAGGAACGGGGATACCTCGAACACGCGGCACGGCGCCGTCGCGTCGGCGGCGTCCGCGATGTACAAGGTGCGCAGCGACACGCGGCCGCGGCAGCAGACCTCGTGCGGGAGGCCGGGCGGCAGCCAGAGCGCGCGCTGGGGCGGGATCGCGAAGCTCAGCTCGGGCGTCCGCACCGACATCACGCCGGCGGACGCGTAGAGGATCTGGACGCGATCGTGCGCGTGCATGGGGTCCACGAACCCAGCCGCGTACTCGTCCTGCAGCGCGATCACCGGGCGACCGCTGGTCAACACCTCGTTGCTGTGCCGCATGGCCCGTCCCCGACGATGAGGCGTACTGTGCGATGTCTAGGGCCTTGTCACTGTATTGCAAAGCAGCGCCGCCGCGTTCTGGCCCTTCCCCATGGATGATCGGCCCGATCGCGCCAACCGCGAACGGTCGCGCCACGCTATGCGCCGCCGCGCGTTGTAGCGGTGCCAAGGAGAGTGACGGACGTGACCATCCAGTCCGAGCTGACCTACCCCGACCGCGTCGATCCCGACATCCGCCGCTTCGTCGACCTCGTGAATGCCGCCTATGCGGAGCATGCGACCGGCGATCCGGCCGATCTCGCCGGCCGTCGCCGGATCGCGGAGCGGGTGCGCGAGCGGTGGCGCGCCGGCGGACCGGCGATGCACGAGGTGCGTGATTTCGCGGCGGCCGGCCTACGGATGCGGCTCTACCTGCCGAAGGCGCAGCCGCGCCTCCCCGCGATGATCTATGTGCATGGCGGCGGCTGGACCTTGTTCAGCATCGACACGCATGACCGCCTGATGCGCGAGTATGCGGCACGCGCGGGCGTGGCGGTGATCGGCTTCGACTACAGCCTGTCGCCCGAGCACAAATATCCGGTCGCGCTGGAGGAGGTGGCGGGCGGGATCGACTGGGTCCTCGGCGATGCCGACCGGCTCGGCATCGATCCGGCCCGCGTGCTGATCGGCGGCGACTCGGCCGGGGCCAATCTGTCGGTCACCGCCAGCCTGCTGCGCCGCGAGCGCGGCCGGCCGCCGCTGGCGGGCATGGTCCTCAACTACGGCGCGTTCGATCCCGAGCCGACCGAGAGCTACGACCGCTACGGCGGCGCCGCTTTCCCGCTCAGCGTCGACGAGATGGATGACTTCTGGGCCAACTACGTCACCGCGCCCGCGCAGCTTCGCGACCCGCTGGTCGCGCCGTTGCGCGCCGACCTGGCAGGACTGCCGCCGACGTTCGTCGCGATCGCCGAGTGCGACATCCTCGCCGGGTGCAACCGCGCCTTCGCGCACAAGCTGGCCGCCGCAGGCGTGGCGGTGGAGGCGATCACCTATCGCGGCGCGACGCACAGCTTCCTTGAGGCGGTGTCGATCGCCCCATTGGCGGCGCGCGCGATCGAGGACCAGGCGACCTGGATCCGCTCGATCGTGGGCGGCTGAGATGCTGGGCGGGTTCGAGCCGGGCGACGCGGGCGAGGTGACGGACATCATCCGCCGGGCGCCGCTCGCCTGGGTGGTGTCGGCGGGCCTCCGTTCCAGCCCGTTGCCGCTGCTCGCCGAGACGGGTCCAGACGGCAGCGTCATAGCGCTGCTTGGCCATTGCGGGCGGCGCAATCCGCTGGTCGCGGCCTTTGCCGCCGATCCGCGCGGCCTCGTCGTGTTCATGGGACCGCAAGGCTATGTCGGCGCCTCGCTGGTCTCAAAGCAGGATTGGGCGCCGAGCTGGAACTACACGGCGCTCCGGTTTTCGGTGGCGGTGACGCTGGTTCCCGACGAGACGCTGTCCGCCGTCGCGAAGCTGATGCATGCGATGGAAGGCGCGGGCGGGCGGGCGATGATCGACCGGCTCGGTCCGCGTCGCGACGCGCTGCTCGGCCGCATCGTCGCGTTCCGGGCGACGGTCGTCGCGACTGACCACGACCTGAAGCTGGGTCAGGACGAATCAACCGAGGTGTTCGACGAGATCGTCGCGCGCCACCCCGACCGCGAGCTCGCCGCGTGGATGGCCCGCGTCGGCCGGCCTATTCGAAGTTGAAGCGCAGCGTGCCGCCGACCGTTCGCGGGCGTACCACGGAGCCGGCGAAGGAGAAGGGCGCGTCGAGGATGCCATAGGTCTTCGTCAGGTTCTTGGCGAACGCGCCGAGCTCGATACGCCGCGCCACGTTCACCGAGGCGTTCAGGTCGAGAATGCCATACCCGCCCCGTTGCAGCGTCGCCCCGAACGCGACCGGCGACTTGGACAGATAGCGGTGCGCGATCCCCAGCCGCGGTCGCAGCGGCGAGTGGCCGAGATAGAATTCGAGCTGGTTGGCGATCGTCCAGTCCGACGCGCCGGGCAGCTTTGAGCCGGCGGCATAGCCGCCACCCGCGGCGAAGCTGTCGGGCAGCAGCGCCGACAGCCGCGCGTCGTTGTAGCTGACGTTGCTCGTATAGGTGAGGAACGGGGCGGGACGGAAAGTGAGCGTCAGCTCGACGCCGTCGATCTTCGCGCCACCGCCGTTCGTGGTGTAGGCATTGAACGTCACCGGGGTGAAGAGCCGCGCCTGGATGTTGTCCCAATCGATGTGATAGGCGGCAATGTCGAACGACATCGTGCCGGGAACGGGATCAAATCGGGTGCCGATCTCGTAGTTTCGGGTCTTGTCGCTGCCGAAATCGAGCGGCGTGTTCGCGGCCCGGGAAAAAACGTTGACGCCGCCGATGCGGAAGCCTTCCGAATAGAGCGCATAGCCCATGAAGTAGCGGCTTGGCTGGTACTTCAACGACGCCTTGGGGATAAAGCCGGTGTCCTGCTTGGTGCCGGGCTGATAGTCGAACGGCGTGATCGCCGCCGCGTTGGGCAGAAATTGGAGACGCGGGTTGGATCGATAATTGATGTGGATCGGCGTGCAAAAGGGACCCCCTTAGCGGGGTGATCGGCGTCCAAGAGGGACCCCTCATTTCGATGGCGT
>NZ_CAHJWX010000132.1 GCF_903643065.1 Sphingomonas bacterium
CTGGCCGTACACGTCGGCGCGCAGATGCTGTTCGTAGCGCGGATCGTCGCGGGTCTGGACATCGCGCAACGTGTCCGACGGCCGCGCGCGCGGATCGATCAGCGTCGCCGCCGGGCCGACGCGCGTGTCGAGCACGATATCGGCGAGCTGGTCGATCAGCGCCGCCGCCGCGTCCTGCGCCACCGGGTTCCGCGCCACGCGGGCGAGGTCATCGGCATGCAACGGCACCCGCTGCGCCAGGGTGGGCGTGGCGGCGAGCAGGGCGGGAATGGCGAGGACGGCTAGACGCATGACGCGGATACTCCGAACGAAACCGGCGGAGTCATAGCCGATCGGGCGGCGAACCGCGAGTGAACAGCGCGTCACTCGGCGGCGATGGCGGGCGTCTCGTCGTCGAGCGGGTGCGGCAGGCGGCCCAGCATCTCCTTGGGCACGACCTGCCAGAAGCGGCCCGCCACCCGATCCCAGTCGTCGAGCAGCCCGCGCGCCCACCGGCTGTCGGTCACCGCGACATGATCGCGGATCAGGCCGAGCAGCCGCTCCTCCCACCAGGCGCTGCCGAGCCGCCGCCAGACGATGCTGTCCGGATTGGCGCGCCGATCGAAGCCGCCATCCGCGTCGTACACGAAGGCCGAGCCGCCGGTCATGCCGGCGCCGAAATTGAGGCCGACCGCGCCCAGGATCACCGCCGTGCCACCGGTCATGTACTCGCAGCCATTCGCGCCGCAGCCCTCGACGACGACCGTCGCGCCCGAATTGCGCACCGCGAACCGCTCGCCCGCCTGGCCGCCCGCGAACAGCCGGCCGCTGGTGGCGCCGTAGAGCACGGTGTTGCCGACGATGGTATGGTCCTGGCTCGCGAGCCGGGACGAGACGGAGGGACGGACCACGATCGTGCCGCCCGACAAGCCCTTGCCGACATAATCGTTGGCGTCGCCGAACACCTCCAGCGTCACGCCCCTGACCAGGAACGCGCCGAGCGACTGGCCCGCCGACCCGCGCAGGCGAATCGTGACATGGCCGTCGGCGAGCCGGTCCGCGCCCAGCCGCCGCACGATCTCGCCCGACAGCCGGGTGCCCACCGCGCGGTGGACGTTGCGGACGGAGTAGGTCAGCTGCATCTTCTCGCCGCGCGCGAAGACGGGGGCGGCGTCCTTGAGGATCTGCGCGTCGAGCCCGTCGGGCACTTCGTTGCGGAAGGTCGACAGGCTGAACCGCCGCTCGGCGTCGGTCGCGTCGACCTTGGCGAGGATCGGGTTGAGGTCGAGATCGTCGAGATGCTCGGCGCCACGGCTGACCTGGCGCAGCAGCTCGGTCCGCCCGATCACCTCGTCCAGCGAGCGCACGCCCAGCTTCGCCAGGATATCGCGCACCTCCTCGGCGATGAAGGTCATCAGGTTGATGACCTTGTCCGGCGTGCCGGTGAACTTGGCGCGCAATCGCTCGTCCTGCGTGCAGACACCGACCGGACAGGTGTTGGAGTGGCATTGCCGCACCATGATGCAGCCCATCGCGACCAGGCTGAGCGTGCCGATGCCATATTCCTCCGCGCCCAGGATCGCGGCGACGACGATGTCGCGCCCGGTCTTCAGCCCGCCATCGGCGCGCAGCCGGACGCGGCCGCGCAGGCCGTTGAGCGTCAGCACCTGGTTGACCTCCGACAGCCCCATCTCCCAGGGCGTGCCGGCGTATTTGATCGAGGTCTGCGGCGACGCGCCGGTGCCGCCGGTATGGCCGGCGACCAGGATCACGTCGGCATGCGCCTTGGCGACGCCCGCCGCGACGGTGCCGATGCCCGCGCTGCTGACCAGCTTGACCGCGACGCGCGCGCGCGGGTTGACCTGCTTCAGGTCGTAGATGAGCTGCGCCAGGTCCTCGATCGAATAGATGTCGTGGTGCGGCGGCGGGCTGATCAGCGTCACGCCGGGGGTGGCATGGCGCAGCCGCGCGATCATCTCCGTCACCTTGAAGCCGGGCAGCTGGCCGCCCTCGCCGGGCTTGGCGCCCTGGGCCACCTTGATCTCGATCTCCTCGCACGCGTTGAGATATTCGGCGGTGACGCCGAAGCGGGCCGACGCGATCTGCTTGATCACCGAATTGGCGTTGTCGCCGTTGGCGCGCGGGACGTAGCGCTCGCGATCCTCGCCGCCCTCGCCCGACACCGCCTTGGCGCCGATCCGGTTCATCGCGATCGCCAGCGTCTCGTGCGCCTCCGGTCCCAGCGCGCCCAGGCTCATGCCCGGCGTGACGAAGCGCTTCCTGATCTCGGTGATCGGCTCGACCTGATCGGCGGGGACGCCCTGCGCGGGGAAGCGGAACTGGAGCAGGTCGCGCAGGTAGACGGGCGGCAGGTCGGCGACGCCGCGACTGAACTGGAGATAGGTCTGGTAGCTGTCGGTCGCGACCGCCGACTGCAGCAGGTGCATCAGCTGCGCCGAATAGGCATGCGTCTCCTCGCCATGGCGCTGGCGATAGAAGCCGCCGACCGGCAGCGTCGTCACCACCTCGTCCCACGCCGCCTCGTGCCGCAGCATCGCGTTGAGATGGAGCGAGGCATAGCCCTCACCGCTGATCTTGGCGGGCATGCCGGGGAACAGGTCATTGACCAGCGCGCGGCTGAGCCCGACCGCCTCGAAATTATAGCCGCCCCGGTACGACGAGATGACGGCGATGCCCATCTTGGACATGATCTTGAGCAGCCCGTCCTCCACCGCGACCCGATGCCGCGCGAGGCAATCGGGGAGCGACCGGTCCCCGAACAGCCCGCGCCCGTGCCGATCGGCGATCGCACCTTCCGCGAGATAAGCGTTCACCGTCGTGGCGCCGACGCCGATCAGCACCGCGTAATAATGCGTGTCGAGGCACTCGGCGCTGCGCACGTTGACCGACGCGTAGGAGCGCAGGCCGCGCCGGACGAGGTGGGTGTGGACCGCCGCCGCCGCGAGCACGCCGGGAATGGCGACGCGGGTCGCGTCCACCGTCTCGTCGGTCAGGAACAGCTCGCTCTGCCCGCGCCGCACCGCCTGTTCGGCCTCAGCGCGGATGCGCGCGATCGCCTCACGCAGGTCCGCCGGGCCGCCCTTCCCGTCGGCGCCCGGGGTGAAGGTGGTGTCGATGCTCGCCGCCGCCGGGCCGAAATGGGTGCGCAGCCGGTCCCAGCCGGCGCCGGTCAGCACGGGGCTGTCCAGCACCAGCACGCGCTCGCGCCGCTCGTCGGTGTCGAGGATGTTGGCGAGATTGCCGAACCGCGTCTTGAGCGACATCACGTGGCGCTCGCGCAGCGAGTCGATCGGCGGGTTGGTCACCTGGCTGAAGTTCTGGCGGAAGAACTGGCTGATCAGGCGCGGGCGATCGGACACCACCGCGAGCGGCGTGTCGTCCCCCATCGAGCCGACCGCCTCCTTGGCGCCGTCCACCATCGGCGACAGGATCAGCTCCATGTCCTCCAGCGTCTGCCCGGCCGCGACCTGGCGGCGCAGCAGCTCGGCGCGGGGAAAGCGCGTCACCGCGTCCGACGACGGCAGATCGGCCATCGTCGTGAACGAGGCGGTGCGCGCCTCGTAATCCGCCTCGCCCGCGATCCGGTCCTTGATCGCGCGGTCGCCGAGCACGACGCCCTCGTCCAGGTCGACCGCGATCATCTCGCCCGGGCCCAGCCGGCCCTTGGCGACGATCAGGTCCTCCGGCACCGCGACCATGCCGCTTTCCGAGCCGACGATCAGCAGCCCGTCGCTGGTCAGCGTCGTGCGCAGCGGCCGGAGCGCGTTGCGGTCCATCCCTGCCACCGCCCAGCGCCCATCGGTCATCGCCAGCGCCGCCGGCCCGTCCCACGGCTCGGTGACGCTGGCGAGATAGCGATACAGCGCGGCGTGCGGCGCGGGCGTGTCGCCCTCGATCAGCGACGGCGGCACCAGCATCAGCTTGGCGGTGGGCGCGTCGCGGCCGGCGCGGCAGATCGCCTCGAACACCGCGTCGAGCGCGGCCGTATCGCTGGCGCCGGCCGGGATCACCGGCTTGATGTCCTCCGACTGGTCACCGAACGCGATCGACGCCATCCGGATCTCGTGGCTGAGCATCCAGTTCTTGTTGCCGCGGATCGTGTTGATCTCGCCATTGTGCGCCAGGCAGCGGAACGGCTGCGCCAGCCACCATTGTGGGAACGTGTTGGTGCTGTAGCGCTGGTGGAAGATCGCGACGCGCGACGTGAACCGCTCGTCCTGCAGGTCCGGGTAGAAGTCCGACAGGCTTTCGGCCAGGAACAGGCCCTTGTAGACGATCGAGCGGCACGACAGCGAGCAGATGTAGAAGCCGCTGATCTGCGCCGCGATCACGCGCTGCTCGATGCGGCGGCGCACGAGGTACAGGTTCTTCTCGAACTCGGCCGCGTCGGTCTCGTCCAGGCCCGGCCCGGCGATCATGATCTGCTCGATCTCGGGCCGGGTCGCCTGCGCCTTCATGCCGATGACGGACACGTCGACGGGCACCTGGCGCCAGCCATAGATGGCGTAGCCGGCGTCGATGATCGCGCTCTCCACCAGCGTCCGGCACGTCTCCTGCGCGCCCAGATCGGTGCGCGGCAGGAAGATCATCCCCACCGCCAGCCGGCGCGGGCGCGGCTTGTGCCCGGCGGCGCTGATCGCGTCGTCGAAAAAGGCGTGCGGCAGGTCGAGGTGCAGCCCCGCGCCGTCGCCCGTCTTGCCGTCCGCGTCGACCGCGCCGCGATGCCACACCGCCTTCAGCGCGTCGATCGCCGTGCGCACGACACGGCGCGAGGGCTGGCCGTCGGTGGCGGCGATCAGCCCGACGCCGCACGCGTCCGTTTCGAACTCCGGCCGGTACATGCCGTGCTCGGCGAGATGGGCGCGTTCGGATTCACCCTGCATCGACTGACTCCAGGAGCTTGCGACGAGTGACGTAGTCCATAACGCCCTCAAGTTCGTCGAGTATGGCAAAGCCGGCTGCCGATGCCTCGGTGAGCGCGGTCGCCAACTCGCTCTCGTCCGACGGATATTCATGGACCAGCCGGTTGCGGATCTCGATATAGACCGTCCAAGTCTCCGCCGATTTCAGTGCCTTCGTTCCTTCCAGAAGCGCAAGCAGCCGTCGCAACGGGGGCGGTCGTTCGCCCAGTTCCTCGGCGCGATAAATCGCGCCGAACAGGCGATGAGTCATATGCTCTACGAGTTGCTGGTAACGCTGAATGAAGGCGTCCGTCTCGCGCAGCGCGCCTGCGTCACCTTGCGGTAACAACGCGATCGCCGCCTTGAGTTCAGCACCGTCGAACCGCAGCGAGTCACGAAGTCGATCTGCTACCGACGCGGTCGTCTTGACCGCGTCCAGCAATCGCAATTGGTCGCGGGTCACAGGATCACGCCTTCCTCGCGAGCTATTCTGTCAATCGGCCGCTCCTTACGGCCACGAACAGCAAACACGAGGTCCATCTTCTGCTCGTCGATCGCGTCATACAGACGCCAGCGGAAGGCGGCAGCATGACGAACATCCTGCTGGCCTTCGTTGACTTCGAAGTGTAGATCGATGTCGCCGCCCTTCAGGTCATCTCGCGCTCGACTGCCAAACAAGCGCACGATGACGTCGGAACCAAACACATCGGTCGCAACCGCCTTGATCGCTGCCACCTCGCACTGCTCCAGCCTCATCGCCTCAGCATCCTGTTCAAGCGGTACGGAGTTCGTTTCGACATGGGGGTTCGGTTCATCTGCCCTTCGCCAATGACCGGCGGCATTCCTCCCAAGCTCGACCCCGCGATCATGCCGCCAATCTTTCCTCGGTCGCCTTGGCCTTCAGCCAGCGCGCCATGCTCGCCGCGACGTCGCGGCCGTCGCGGATCGCCCAGACCACCAGGCTGGCGCCGCGCACGATGTCGCCGGCGGCGAACACGCCGTCCAGGCTGGTCATCATCGTCTTGCCGTCGACCAGCAAGGTGCCCCAGCGCGTCACGCCCAGCTCGGGCGCGTCCCACAGCCGGGGCAGGTCCTCCGCGTCGAAGCCGAGCGCCTGGATGACGAGGTCCGCCTCGTGCAGTTCGGCCTCGCCCTCCTCGCGCTCGGGCGCGCGGCGGCCGCTCGCGTCGGGGGCGCCCAG
>NZ_CAHJWX010000133.1 GCF_903643065.1 Sphingomonas bacterium
GCGGGTCGCGGCCGCGCTGGCGGGATCGCGCCCGCCGGGCTGGCTCGACGTCGACAGCGGCGGCGGCGAGGCGCCGGACGCGATGGCGCTTGGCCGTCTGGTAAGGGCTCATCGACTCGGCGTCCGGGTCGTCCGGCTGTGTGCATCGGCCTGTGCGCATTTCGTGCTGCCGGCGGGCACGCGGCGCCAGGTCGCGCCGGGCGCTTTGGTGTTGTTCCACAGCACGGTTACCCTGCGCTGGCGCCTGCACGATATCGCGCATACGGTCGGTGCCGGTCTCTTCGCGGGCGTCGCCGCAGACGAGGCCGCGTTCTGGCGCGTGCTAGGCATACCCGGCGATCCCGCCGCCTGGGACCAAGGCGCGCTGCAGCCCACCTGCCTGATCGACGATCCGCGCCGCCCGCTATTCGATCCGAACCGCTACGGCATCGTGGCCCGTGTCGACGCCTATGCCGTATCGCGCTCATTGATCGAGCATTTCGTAGGCCCGATCGAGGGATACTGGCCGGCGGATGAGGCGGCAATGCGGCGCGATCTCGCCGCGCTCCCCGTCGCGCGGACGGTACGGGTGGCATGGCTCGATCGAGCGCCGCTACTGGTACCAACGCCTTACCTGCCGCGATGCCAGGCCGGCTGGGCACAGGCCGGCTGAACAACTGCGTGTTGCTAGTCTAAAACACCGCTGTTACAGCCGTTCAACATAGCAAGGGAGACCGGGCCATGTACGCCGAATCCGACATCGACCTCGCCGTGGAGGGCGGCGCGATCAGCGCCGAGGCGGCTGCCGCGTTGCGCGCGCATGTCGCCGCGTCGCGTCACGCGCCGGCGGTGGATGAGGAGCAGTTCCGGTTGCTGACCGGGTTCAACGACATCTTCGTCTCGATCGCGGGCATGCTGCTGCTGGCGGCGCTCGCGGGGATCGGCGCGGCGATCGCGCATGTACTCGCGCCGGCGCTGGTCGCGGGCGCGGCCTGGGGGCTGGCCGAGTATTTCACGCGCCGGCGCCGCATGGCGCTGCCGTCGATCCTTCTGCTGCTCGCCTTTGTCGGCGGCGTCGCGGCGACGTTCGGGATCGCTGTCGCCGACACGGCGGTGGGCGATTGGATCCAGTCCTTCCACGGGCAGAACAGCCAGGCGGCGATCGCCAGCCTGATCGCCGCCGCGATCGGCTTGCTGACCGCGCTCGCCGCCTATGCGCATTGGCGCCGCTTCCACGTGCCGATCACGGTCGCCGCCGGTGCGGTGAGCGTTGTCGCGGTGGCGCTGTCGCTGATCGCCGGGCTCGTCCCGGCCGCGCGCGACGCGATCATCCCGCTCATCCTCGCGGCCGGGCTCGTGATGTTCGCCTCCGCGATGCGCTGGGACCTGTCCGATCGTGAGCGCCGGACGCAGCGCTCGGATGTCGCCTTCTGGCTTCACCTCGCCGCCGCGCCGATGATCGCGCACGCGCTGTTTCACCTGTTGGGCGTGTTCGACGGCGACATGTCGGCGGCCAAGGCGGTGGTCGTGCTCGCGCTGTATGTCGCCTTCGCGGTCGTGGCGCTGGCGGTGGATCGTCGCGCGCTGCTGGTCTCCAGCCTCGCCTATGTCCTCTACGCGCTGTACGCGCTGTTCACGCAGGCCGGCGCGGTGGAGCTGTCGGCCGCGTTCACCGGGCTGGTGATCGGCTCGGCGCTGCTGCTGCTGTCTGCCTTCTGGCAGTCGGTGCGTCAGCGGATCGTGTTGGCGCTGGGCGGCGGATTGGCGGAGCGCCTGCCGCCGGTGCACCTTCGACTGGCGTGAGCGTCGCCCGCGGCTTGATGGCTTGCACGATATCGCTCGCCCGGCTTCGTCCCCTGACGCTCGGAACAGACCTGGAGCGAAGCCCGGCACGTATAGCGATTGACTTGCCGTCCGGCCCGCCTCCTGACGGCAGGCCGGACAGTCACGCGGCCCTCCCCTTTATCCTCCCGCGCGCCGCCGATCAGCTGTAATAGGCGTCGTATTTGCCCTGGCTATGATAGCCGAACCCGTAATCCTCGGTGCCGATCACGCCGTTGTACCGGTTCAGCACGGTGCCGATGCACGGCACCGGCGCCAGCAGCTTGATCGCGTCGCGCACCTGGCGCGCGGTGGTCCTGCCTTCCTCCACCACGAGCAGGAACGCGTCCAGCTGCTGCAACGCGATGGAGGCATCGTCGTTGGCGAACGCCGGCGGCAGGTCGCAGATGCACAGATGCTGATCGGACAATTGCACCATCGCCTCGGTGAGCGCGCGCGCGCGCTTGCCGGCCAACAGCTCGGCGGACGAGCCCTCGGTCAGGGGCACGCTCGGGTAGATCACCAGGTTGCTGCCGGTGACGGCGCGCGCGACCGGGCCCAGCGTCTCGATGCGGCCATCCAGATAGGACTCCAGCCCCACCTGCTCGGTCAGGCCATATTGCGTGGCCACCGATCCGCGCCGCAGGTCCAGGTCGAACAGCAGGGTGCGCTGGTCGGGCACGCGCGACAGCGACGCGGACAGGTTGGAGGCGATGAACGTCTTGCCCACGGCCGGGGTGGCGGAGGTGATGCCGAGCCGCTTCCAGCCCTGCGCCTTCATCTCCTTGATCACCTGCGCGCGCAGCAGGTTGAAGGGACGCGAGCGACGGTCGCGGCTGTTGAAGCCGAACACGCCACGGCGCACGACATTGACCAGCTCGATCCACTCGACCGGGCCGGCGAGCGGTCCGGCGAGCGCGACGGCGAGCGGGCGGGCCGCGGTCGCGGCCTCCATCTGAGTGTCCACTGCTTTCTACTCCGTCTCAGCTGGCCATCGCCGGCCGGCGGCTCCGGACCGGTTGGCGGCGGAACAGCCGCGCGAACCGGCCCTGGCGCGGGTTGAGGACCGGCACCACCGCCAGCGGCGGCTCGCCCAGCAGCTGCGTCAGTTGCGCGGCGCTGCGGATGGGACGCTGGAGCAGCTCGATCAACAGCACCAGCGCGAGCCCGAGGGCCAGTCCGCCGACGATGCCGCCGACGATCAGCACCGGCCGATTGGGGGAAGTCGGATGGTCGGGCGTCACCGGCGGTTCGATCAGCGTCAGCCGCTCGGCGCGCTGCTCGTCGGTCAGCTTGGACACCGACCGCGCGTTGAGCAGGCTGGAGGACACCTTGGCCAGGTTGGCGCGGATCATGTCGGCCTGGGCCTGCAGCTGCTGTTCCTGCTGCGCGGCGGCCGGCCCCCGGGCCTGCGCCGCCGCCATGGTCGAGATGCGGGACTGTTCGGCGGCGCGCTGCCGGTTCAGGTCGCCGATGGCGGCGTTGTTGGCGGCGATCTGCTGGCGGACGGCGGTGGACACGTTGCGGTTGGAGATGCCGCCGGCCGAGGCGCGCGCGATCTCCAGCCGCTTGCGGGCGAGCTGGACGTCTGGGTGGCTGTCCGAATAGGTCGCCTGCGCCGCGGTCAGCGCGGCCTCCGCCGAGACGACGTTGGGATCGCGATCGACGGCCGTGCTCGCCTGGCCGGCGAGCTGCGCATTCTCCCGCTGCAGGGTCGAGATCTGTCCGGCATAGTCGATGCCCGCGCCGCCCGACATCATGATCGCCCCCGCAGAGGACAGCGCGGTGCCGTTGGCGCCCGCGACCTCCCGCATGCGGTTCTCGATCTGCGTCACCTGCGCCTGCAGCCCGGATTCCTGGTCCTGCAGGTAGTTGACGTTGCTCTGCGCGCTCTGCTGGGTCTGGGTCGCGTCGAGCTTGAGCAGCCGGTCCACGAACGTCTGGGCGACGAGCTGCGCCGGACCCGGCTGCGGATAGTCGAAGGTCAGCTGGAACGCGACGGAGCCGGTGCTGCCGCCCGCCGGCGCGCTCTGGATATCGGCATTGACCGCGCTGATGTCCGTCGCCTTGCGCATGCGGTCCACCAGCACGGACAGCGGCTGCGCCCGGCGCGACGCGTTGTACAGGTCGTTGGCCTGGATCAGCTCCACCAGGTCCGGACGGCTGAGGATCTGCTGGCGGATGCGCGCCATGCGGCGGTCGATCGGGTCGACCTGTCCGGGCGTGGCGTCCGGCGAGTCCTTCGATTCGACCAGCAGGGTGGCGCGCGCCTGGTAGGTGCGCGGCAACAGGAACGCCGCCGCCGCGGCCACCACCGTCAGCAGCACCGCGGGGATGATCAGCAGCCAGCGGCGCTGCCACAGGATCACCGGCAGGCTGGCGAGCAGCCCCGGCGCCTCGATGTCCTCGCCCGTTCCGTCATAGCCGACGCTCAACGCCTGTCTCCAAGCCGATAGGACAGGCCCACCTGTCCGCCAAAGTCCTTCGGGCGGCCGGCCTCGCTCTGCCCGAGCAGCTGACGATAGCTGGTCGAGGCGACGAAGCGCAGCCGCTCGGCCAGGCGCCGGTCATAGCCGGCCGTCGCCTGCGCATATTCGGTCTGCAACGGCAGCGCGCCCGCGATCAGCCGCGCCCGGTCTCCGCCCACCCGACTATAGCTGCCGCCCAGCGACACGTTGCTGCGCCCGTCGAGCCGCTTGGCCCAGGTAAAGCCGGCGCTGGTCACATATTGCGAACCCTCCAGCCCGGTCGGGGACACCTGTCGCGCCGCCTGGACGCAGAAGGTGGAGAGCGGTCCGCGCCGGCACAGGTTGAGATTGCCCGACAGCGAGGTGCTGCGCGTCGACCCGATCCCGCCGCCGTCGATGAACGACACGCCGACCGCGCCGTCGACCGTCCACACGTCGCTGATCCGGCCCGTTCCGGTCGCCTCGACCGAATAGGCGCGCGTGTCGCCCTGCGGCGGGCGGTAATGATAGTCGGAGGCCGTCCCGCGCAACCCGACGCTGAACTGGTCCGACACCCGGCGCGAATAGCCGGCGGACGCGCCATAGGCCTCGTAATCGCCGGCGCGCAGGTTCTGGTAGCGGGTCACTTCGCCATAGCCGCCCAGCGTCAGCGAGTCGCGGGCCGACAGGCTCACCCCGACATCGCCGCTGAGCCGCCCGAGCACGCGCCGGTTGCGCAGGCCGTAGAGGCCGATATCGGTGAACGACGTCAGCGCGGTGACCGGGATGATCGGCAGCAGCGTGGTCGTCCCGCCCGCCCCCGCGCCGCCGGCCACCGCCGCGCCGGAGGAGGCGCCGACCAGGGCGCCGATCGGCGAGGTGCCCGCCACGATCGGCTGATAGCCGTTGAAGGACCCGAGCACCGCGTCCGACGCATCCAGCCGCAGATGGCTGGTGACGCGCTCGCTCGACTGGAGCCGATAGTCGATCGCGCCCGAATAGCTGTCGTTGCGGCCATAACGGCGCAGATATTGCTGGAGGTTGACGTCGCCGGACAAGCTCAGCGTGCTGCGCGCCGTCAACAGGTCGATGCGCGGCGCCAAGTCGACCGTGACCACCGCGCTGCCCGTGTCGTCGCCCAGGACCGCGAACGGATTGTTCGAATAGCCGGCGGTGACGGACGCATCGGCGCTGGTCCGGGTCTCGGTCTGTGCCCAGGCGGGGGCGGCGCAGGCGGCGAGGCCGCCGGCGGCGAGGCGCACGGCCCGATGCAGCCGCCTCATGGCACGATCACCGTGTCGCCGCTCTCGATCTGCGGCAGGCCGGTCAGGTCGCGGTCGCTGGGATTGCCCTTGAGCACGTCCGACAGGCGCACCCTGACCACCGACAGGCCCTCGCCCACCCCGTTGCCCGACTTGCGCAGGATGCGGACGTTGCTCATGTCGGCGAACTCGGCCGGGCCGCCCGCCAGCGCAAGCGCCTCCAGCACATTGACATAGCGGCCGGTGGTGAACGCGCCAGGCGACTTCACCTTGCCCACGATCGAGAATTGCATCCCGATCGCGTTCTTCACCGAGACGGTGACCTGCGGCACCGTGTCGCGGTAGCGCGGCTTCAGCCCGGTGACGATCTCTTCCTCGACGTCGCGCGGCAGCTTGTTGAGCGCGCTCACCTGGCCGACGAGCGGGAACGAGATGGTGCCGTCCGGCAGCACCTTGATGTCGCGGCTGAGGCGTTCCTCGCCCCAGACATAGATTTCCAGCTCGTCGCCCGGGTTGATCCGATAGGGGCGCGCCGCCGCGCCTTGCTGCCCCGCCGCGGCCTGACGCCCGGCCTGCGCCGTCGCGGGCCCCG
>NZ_CAHJWX010000134.1 GCF_903643065.1 Sphingomonas bacterium
CGGCGACCAGGATCAGGTCGCCGGCCGGCGCCGCCCGGATGCGGGCGAGCGCGGCGGCGAGCGAGCCGGCGCTGACCCGGCCCTTGGACTGGTCGATCCGCCATTGCAGCCGCGCGATCGTCTTGAGCGGCACGATCGTCACGCCCGGCAACGTCAGCGGCTGCTCCACCATGCGCTCGATCGCGGCATAGCGGCGGTAGGGGCGGAACAGGCGCCGGATCGGATCGTCGTAATAGGGAATGTCGTGATTGCCGACCTCCACCGTCACCGGCACGCCCAGCGACTGGAGCCACGCCGCCCCCGCCTCGAACTCGCCCGGCAATGCGCGCATCGTCAGGTCGCCGGTCATGATCACCGCGTCGGGTCGCTCGTCCCGCACGACCTGCGCGAACCAGTCGATCGCGGCGGGGTCCTCCGCGCCGAAATGGACGTCGCTGACGTGAAAGAGCTTGGCCATGCGCGACGGACAAGGCGGATGCGCCACCCCGGGGTCAAGCCCGGGGTGGCGCATCCGTCTTAGGCCACCTCCGCCAGTGCCTTGGGCTCGTGCATCGGGCAGCCGTTGGTGCGGCCACGGTAGTCGGCCGAGTGCTGGTAGGTACCGCGGCGCGCGCGATTGATGTTGCCCAGCGGCTGGTGCGCGGCGAGCCCGTGCCAGATGTTGAAGGCCAGGCTGTCTTCCGTCTTGACGCTCTCCATCGGCGCCCAGGCGAGTTGCGGCTCGACGGTCAGCGTGGCCACGGTCTGGAAGGGGCTGTCGGCTTCCTTCCACTCTACCGTCGCGTCCTCGACCGGCTGCTTCTCCAGATCGCGGCACAGTTGCACGCGAAGCTCCCAGGTGCCGCCATGCTCGATCAGCTCCTCGTTCATCGTCTCGCGGATCGCGTCGGGGCGACCGGAGGTCTGGACGTGCGAACCCGTCAGCTTGGTCAGCGTCGGAGAAACCGGGAACAGCGCGAACTTGGCGATGTGATCGCCATAGCGGAACGCGGTCTGGCTGTAGTAGATCTCGCCAAGCGGGTGGACCGGCGGGGCGCCGCCCATCTGCTCGATGTTCGGCGATGCCATCCCGATCGCCTTGAGCCCGGCCTCCACCGGCTGCAACACCGCCGACAGCGCCTTCTTGATGCCTTCCATCTTGTCGGTCGTCTTGGCGAGCATGGTCAGGTTGGCGAGGAACTTCTTGGTATCGGGGGCGCCGAAGACGGGGCCGTTGACCATGATGAAGTCCTGGGTCGCGTCGCCCTCCGAGCCCGGCAGCCGCTCGCCGGATACGCCGATCAGCTTGAGCGCGAAGCCACGCGGCGAGTTGACGCTGTCGTCCAGGATGTCGCCCGGCTGGGTCGAGATCCGCGCGACCGCCTCATAGCTGCCGGCCCGGGCGAACAATCCCTGCGCCAGTTCGGGGGCAAGCCCGTCCTTCACCGTCAGCGTGCCGCGCGCGATGGCATGGCCCTTGGCGTGAACCGCGCGGACCGCGTGACCATAGTCCTTCGCGGTGGTGTGCTGGACGATGTCGAACTGCTCCTCCAGCTTGCCGATCGTCTCCCCTTCGTCGGGCTGCGGCTGTTCGACGCTGGGCGAGTATCGGACGGGGACGCTGGGCATCGGCTTTCTCCAAGAAGATCAGCCGGGTAACCCACATCACGTCCGACGCGTTCCCTCACACGAAGCCGAGACTCCACGACGAGGGATTGTAATTGCCCATGTTGGGCAGCACCGTCGTCATCTGGCCGGTCGAGACGCCGAACCAGCTTGCCAGCGTCGAGGCGTACTGGTCGACGGAGATGGTCGGCAGCAATCGCCCCTGCCCCACATCGTCCGGCGTGCCGTTGCCGATCGCGGGCGGCGTGCCGTAGAGGCGCTGGCCCTTGACCGCGCCGCCCATGACGAAGTGCATCGAGCCCCAGCCATGGTCGGAGCCGTCGTCGTTGGATTGCAGCGTGCGGCCGAAATCGCTGGCGGTGAAGGTGGTCACCTTGTCCGCGACGCCCAGCGCGGCGGTGGCGTCGTAAAAGGCCTTCATCGCGTCGCCGACCTTGCCCATCAGCCCCGGATGCTGGGCGACCAGATTGTCGTGCAGGTCGAAGCCGCCGAGCGACACGAAGAAGACCTGCCGCTTGGCGCCGAGATCGTTCGACACGGAGATCAGCCGGGCGACGATCTTGAGCTGGTCGGCGAGCGAGTTGCCCGTCGGGAAGGCCGTGAACGGCGCCGCCGTCGCCGGGGCGTTCGCGAGCGCGGCGGTGACCTGCGTATAGGTGTCGAGCGCGCGCCTGGAGATGCGGGCATGCTCGCCCGCCATCAGATGCGCCGGCGCGGTGGTCATCAGCGAGCGCAGGCTGCTCATCGCGGTTGCCGACCCGAACAGCGAGGACGAGTTGGACAAAAGCGGGATCGGCCCGCCGGTGCCGATCGAATATTGCAGCGCCGCTTGGCCGGTCAGGTAGACCGCATTGCCGGACGCGTTGATGCAGGTGAGCGTCGCGGTGCCGTTGCCCGACTGGAACACGTCGCCGATCCGCCCGCCCCAGCCCGACGTCGCGCCTTCGGGATTGGACGCCTGAAAATAGCTCTGCTGATCGTTGTGGCTGAACAGCTTGGGCGGCAGCTTGACCGATTGCGCGGTGAATTGCGCCTTGGTGGTGGGCATCACCAGCGTGCCGACGTTGAGCACGGCGGCGAGCTTGCCTTGATCGAACAGTGGCTTGATCGACGCCAGCCCCGGCGCCAGCGCATATTGGCGCCCGCCCAGCGAGTTGGCCGGCGTCAGCGCGGTGGCGTCGAGCGCGGACCGGGCGAGCGCGATGTTCTGCCGCGCTGCCGCATATTGCGCGTAGCTGGCGGTGTCATAGGGCGTCAGCGTGTTGGCATAGTCATTGCCGCCATAGAGGAAGACGCAGACCAGCGCCTTGTAATCGGTCGCGGTCGCCGCCGCCGCCTCGCCGATCGCGCCCAGGCTGGTGACGAACGGCGTCGCCGCGCCCGCGATCCCCAGGACGCCCGCACGCTTCAGAAAGGCGCGGCGCGACTGATCGTGCTCGAAGCAGCTCATCACTTCACCGTCAGATAGTCGGGGGAGGACATGGTCAGCAGGATCGCAGCGTTGACGCGATATTGCGGACCGGTGGCGGTCGTGGCGCTGATCGAGTCCACCGCCGCCTTGATCGACGCGACGGTGGCGGCGGAAAGCTGGTTGGCGGCGAGGACGAGGTTGACCTGATCGACCAGTGCCTGGGTATCGGCGGCCTTGGCGAGGATCGCGGTATAGTCCGCCTTCACGTCGCCGGTGCCGTTGACGATCAGCCCGTATAGGTAATTGACATAGGCGACGACGGTCTGCTCGTTGGTGATCTGAAACTCGGGCGCGACCAGTCCGGCGGCTGATAGCGACGTGTTGGGCGGCGTGTAGCCGGGGCGGAAGAAGTTGAACACGGTGCTGGAGCGGCCGGGCGACTGGCCGAGCCGGGTGGTGGTCGACGAAGTGTCGCCGATCGCCCAGGCGGCCGATGGCGAGGTGGCGCCGAACGCGCGCGCCCAGCCGGTCAGCCGCGTCACCGGCTCGCGCAGCTTGCCGGCGCTGGTGCTCGCCAGCACCGTATCCGAACGCGCCTCCGTGTCGGTCAGGATCGCGCGGATCACCGCCTGCATGTCGCCGCGCACGCCCTTGCCATTGTCGGCGAAGGCTGCGGACACGCGGCCGACATAGCCGGCCGACGGATTGGAGGTAACGAGCCGCTGGATCAGCTGCCTGCTGACGAACGGCGCGATGTTCGGGTGCGCGAAGATCGTGTCGAGCGCGGTCTTGACCGCCGCCGTGCCGCCGCCCGCCGTCGACGTGCCGAGGAAGCTGGCGGTGCCCGTCTCGTTGGTCGAGGCGGTCATCACCAGCGGCAGCCGGTAACGCGCGGGCGTGGTCGAGTCAGACGAGGCGAGATTGAGGCCGGTGAAGACGCGCGCGATGCCCGAGACGTCGGCGGGCTTGTAGGTCTCCAGCGGCTGTCCGTCGGCCCCGCTCTTGACCGAGCCGTCAGCGTTGAGCTGGTACAGGCCCAGCGTGAACAGCTGCATCAGCTCGCGCGCATAGTTCTCGTCGGGCTGCGCGCCGGTGGTGGCGTTTGCTTTCTTGTTGCCGAGGAACGTCAGGAACGATCCCATCGCGGCGTTATAGGTGATCGCGTCGAGGATCTGCCGGTAGTTGCCGAACGCGTTGTCCCACAGCGAGTCGACATAGGCCGCCATCGCGAACTGCTTCCAGTTCAGGTTCACTCCCGAGATACCGACCACCAGCAGGTCGAGCAGCGCGATGCCGACCCGCTGGCGCAGCTGGTCCGGCTCGGCGATCAGCTGGCGCCACATCGCGGGATCAAAGCCGGTCTCGGCGTTGATGTTCGCGGCGACGTTGTAGCCGTTGTTCTGCAACCAGTCCCAATGGCTGGTCGCGCGGGCCATCGCGAACTGGTCGGTCAGCCAGCCGTCGACGCCGCGCGTGATCACCGCCTGGATGTCCGCGTCGGTCGCGCCCATCGTCGCCTGCGCGAGGAAGCGGCTCGACTGGGTGGTGGTGAGTGGGGCGGCGACCACCACGACCGGCGCCGAGGCGGTGGTGGGCGCGGTCCCCGTCGTGGCGCCACCACCGCCGCATGCCGCGAGGACAAGGGCCAGCGCGGGGGCGGCCGTCGCGGCGTTCCAGCCGGCGCCCGTCTCGTCCGCGCCGACCGTCGCGGCCGGCTCCATGCCCGTATCCAACATCGCTATCCCCACCCCCGCGTGCCTCGCATCCAGTCGCCAGCTAACGGCTAGGTCATTGCAAAGACAGGTTAAGCTTTTGTCATCCGTCGCGCGGAAAGCAGGACTCGTCTCGGATCGGTCCTTTGGCGGTGCGGCGGACGGTGGCGGTGGGGAGCGCGCCCCATTGATATTTATAGGATTCCTCGCCGCGCAGGAAGTGGAACTCCGCATCGCCGCTGGCGGCGGCGTGCTCGATCAGGGTGGCGAAGGCCATGGAGCCGAAGCTCTGGCCCGGGACGTCGGCGGCGGTGCCCAAGGCGTAGGAGTGGGTGCGGGAGCGGTCGGCGAGCGCGAACAGTACCGCGACGTTTCGGACGCGGAAGTTGGCGTAGGCGATGCGAAGAAGTCCGCGATCGGCCAGCTCGCGCGCGGCAAGGCGCAGGAATCCCTGCATCCGCGCGTCGCCGAGCACACCGGGTTCGCCCAGCGCCTGCCAGCGGGCGGCGTGGAGCGCGAACAGGTCGTCGAGCAGCGCCGGGACCTGCTCGGGCGTGGCGAGCCCTTCCTCAACGCCGCCGGCGGCGACCGCGCGATGGCGGTCGTGGACCACCTTGCGCCGCTGCGACTTGCTCAGGCTCGGCAGCAGGGGGCCGTCCGGCAGCGTCAGCACCGGACAGACCTCGCCCGGCGCGTCCGCCACCGTCCAGCCGGGCGGGGGCGGCCGCAGCAGCGGCGAACCGGGGCGAAGGTCGGGCAGCAGCACCTCGTCCCACCGATCGGCCGTCGCGCCGATCGCGTGCCATAGCCGCGCGGCTGCGTCGGGGACGGCGGGGTCGATCAGCGCGTCGCTGTAATCGGACTGGCCGGGGGGGGCCGGGATCAGCCGGCGCGTGTCGCCGTCGTGCCAGACCTGCGCGGGCAGCGCGGCGACAAGGCGGTCGCCGTCGCGGACCTCGATGTCGAGGCGTTCGGGGCCGCCGAACACCTGCCACCAGGGATCGATCCAGGCGGGCGACTGGAACGGCGTCGCGCGCGGGTCCGCCTCCCACAGCGCCCAATGCTCGGCCGGCGTCACGCGGGCTTGCGCAGGTGAAAGCCGACGCCGTCCCAGATCGCGAAGGGCCGCTCGCCGCAGCGGACCACCTCCAGCCCATGCCGGGCCGCGAGCGCGCGCGCGTCCGCCTCGTCGAGCGCGGGGTCGCCCCGGTAGGACCAGTTGAAGACGAGCCAGTCGCCGCCCGGCGCGAGCACGCGCGCGATCTCGGCCGTCATCACGTCGGCCACCGCCGGGCCGGCGGGGACGACGAACACCCAGCTGTCGACCGCGAGCAACAGGTCGACGCTCCCGTCGCCGAGCATCGCCAGGTC
>NZ_CAHJWX010000135.1 GCF_903643065.1 Sphingomonas bacterium
CGATGCTGGCGTGGCAGGTGCGCGCGGGGCCGGCGGCGGACCTGCTCGCGGTGCCCGGCTGCACCGCGCTGGGCGCGTTGCTCCTGCCGATGCTGGTCGGCCATCGCTCCGCCATCGTCCGCGTCGCGGGCACGGTGGGCGGCTTCATGCTCGTCACCGGGCTGTTCAGCTGGTGGATCGTCAAATACCTGCCGGTCGACAAGCCCTCGCCGCGCCGGACGCGGGTGGCGAACGCGACGGGCGAGTGCATGCGCACGTCGCGCCTGCTGATGCTGAACCGCTACCCCGCCGCGACCGTGTTCACGATGGTGGACCTCGGGCCCCGCCTGATCGTCGTTACGCACCACGACGCGGTCGCGGGACCCTATCACCGCAACGGCGGGCCGATCCTGGACGTGCAGCATGCGTTCGATCGCCAGCCCGCCGAGGCGCGCGCGATCATGCGCGCGCACCGCGCGACGCTGCTGCTCACCTGCCCCGACATGGCGGAGGGCACCATCTACGCCGCCCGCTCGCCCGGCGGCTTCTACGCGCGCCTGATGCACGGGCAGCGCTTCGCCTGGCTCGCCCCGCTCCGGCTACCGCGCCGCGCGCCCTACCGGCTGTACCGCATCAGCTAGCGCGGACCCGCTCGCCGTTGCCCGCAGGTTCCAGCTCGCCTCGGGCCGGTCGATGCTCGACCAGCGCCAGCTCGGCGAAGTGCCGTGGCCGGGCGGCGCGCATCCAGATCGCGAACAGGACGCCGGCGGCGAGCGTGAGGACGTACAAGACCGGCAGCCACGCCACGAACGGCGTGCTCACCGTCGAGAGCAGCGTGAAGTTCGTGGCGACGGTCGTCAGCGCGCCCAGCAGGCCGATCGCGGCGCAGGCGGCGGCCATCAGCACCACCGGCCCCGCCTCGCGTGCACGGCGGACGACGTAGAACAGGATCGCCACCGCCGCCGCGGCCTGGAGCGCGATGATGCCGAGCGTGCCCATGCCGATCAGCACCGGGATGGTCGCGGCATAGGGATCGGTCCGCGTCGACGCGATCGCGACGAGGCAGATCACGGTCGCGGCCGAGAGGCAGATCGTCGCCGCCACGGGCACGCGCCGCTGCTCGTCGAACCGGGCGAGGCGGCGCGGCACCAGCCCCTCGCGGGCAAGCGCGTACAGGTAGCGCGAGGCGGCGGCGTGGATCGCGATATAGGTCGCCAGCATCGAGGTGCACAGCAAGATGCCGGCGATGTCCGACGCCGCCTCGCCATCGTAGCGCTTGATGAGATCGAGGATCAGCGTGCCGCCATGCGCCAGCGCGAGCGGCTTTGCCTGGACGGGGCCGAGCGCGCCGACCACGATCCAGGCGGTGACGAGATAGAAGGAACCGATGAGGACGACCGAGATATAGCTTGCCAGCGGGATGCTGCGCACCGGATCGGCGGCCTCCTTCGTATACAGCGCGCCCGACTCGAAGCCGACGAAGCAGGTGAAGGCCGTCATCAGCGACACGCCGATCCCGGGCGCCACCCACTGGCCGGCGGCGAAGGAGGCGAGCGGGAAGGCCGCCATGCCCCGAGCCGCGACGACCGTCCCGTCGAACACGACCAGCACCAGCGTCTCGACGACGATGATGACGGCCAGCAGCTTGGCGGACGCGTCCATCGACCGATAGTTGAGGATACCCGCGAGCAGCACGGAGACGGCCGCGCAGATCGTCCAGTCGACCTTCAGGCCGATGGCGACGAAGACCTGCTCGTCGAAATAGCCGCACGCCGCCGCGAGCCCGAAGGCGAACGACGCATAGGCGGCGACCGCGCAATAGGCGGCGCCCACGCCGAGTTCCTTGCCCAATCCCTCCGCGACATAGGTGTAGAAGGCACCCGTGCTGACCACCCGGCGGCCGATGAAGGCGTAGCCCGTGGTGAAGGCGATCAGGATGGCACCGGCGATCAGAAAGGCGACGGGCACGCCCGCCCCCGTGCCCCGCGCGATCGCGACCGGCAGATTGCCGATCATGGAGGCGAGCGGCGCCGCCGCGGCGATCACCAGGAACACGATGGTGCGGGTCGGCAGCAGATGACGCCGCTGCGCCTCCGATGGGCTTGGCAGTTCCATGCGCGATCTTTCGGCAGCTGTTCCGGCGCCGCCTTGTAAGGGCGGCGAGGAGAAACGCACCTGCGATCTGACCGCGACGAGGGGATCGGCCCCCCGCTCCGCATGGCGGTCGATGGGCCGGAGCGGCGCCAGCCGCTCCGGCCCATGCCTCGGTCAGCCGCGATCGGCCGTGTAGGAGCGGAACCGCGCGCCGCCGACGGCCGCGTCCCGGCTGCCAGTCAGGAGATTCTCGTCGGCCTCGGCGACAGGCGCGGCATCCCAGCCCTGCGCGCGCCACTGCCGGGAACGCTCGTCGAGGTCGATCGAGTTCGCGTCCTCAAGCGCCGCCACCGCCTCCGGCACATTGTCGTCATCGACGGTGGCGGTCAGCAGGAAGCCGCCGCGACGGATGCCTTCCTCATAGGCGTGCCGGTCCTCGTGCGGCACGAACGCGCCCTTGATGCTGGCCCACAGGCCCTGATCCCTGGTGGTCGGGTCGGCGCCGCTCGTCTGGTGCGTGGTGTCGTCGTGGACGGCGACATGGGCAGCATCGACGCCGGCCTGGCGGAGGCGCTCGGCCCCGGCGTCGGCGTCGGCGCGGGTGTCGAACAGGGCGGTGATGGTGCGTGACATGGGGTTGTTCCTTTCAGATGTTCAGCGTTGCGTGACGACGAGCTCGGTACGGCGGTTCTCCGCGCGTCCCGAGGCGGTGGCGTTGGTGTCGACGGGATCACGGTCGCCGCCGCTCGCGGTGTCGATCCGGCCCGCGTCTATCCCCTGCCGGACGAGCGCCGCCTTGACGCTGTCGGCGCGTGCCTTGCCGAGCGCGACGTTGCTCGCCGCCGATCCCCGCGTGTCGGCATAGCCGGCGATCCGAATGCGCGCGTTGCCATAGGTCTTCAGCGTCGCGGCGACCGCATCCACGTCCGCCCGGTCGGCGGCGCGGATGTCGCTGCTGGCCGTCTCGAAATTGAGCTTGTCGAACGTGAACGTCGCCGGCGTCGGCTGCGAGCCGGCGAGGAAGGCGCCCAATCCCGATGTGCCGGCGATCGCGGCGGATTGTGGGGCGTTCGGCGTCTCCGCCACGACGGTGCTGGTCGTGGCCGTCGCGTTCGTCGCCTGGTGCCGGTTGCAGCGGCTCAGCGCCAGCAGCGCGGCGAGCACGCCCAGCGCGAGCAGCAGCCACGCCAGCCAGTTGGTCTTCGTTCGCTCGATGTGGATCTCGCGTGGGGGCGCCCCGTCGGTGCGCCTGTCGTTCTTGGCCATGCCGATGCTCCTGAAATGAGGATATTGGCTCAACTGGGCGGGCGCTCGCCGGCCCCTGACGGAGACGATCGTGCGAGGACGCCGGTCCCGGGGAGGAGACCGGCGCACCTGCGTCGCCTCGTCAGCCTTGAGTCAGCGCACCGCGCCGCGACGGACGAGGTTGACGATCGCGAGCAGCACGATCGCGCCGAGCAGCGACACCAGGATCGATTGGATGCTGATCTCACCGCTGGTGATCGGGGCGCCACCGATCAGCGGCGTGACGATGAAGCCGGCGACGATCGCGCCGACGATGCCGATGACAATGTTGAGGATGATGCCCGTATTGTCGCGCATGATCATGCTGGCCACCCAGCCGATCAGGCCGCCGACGACGAGAAGAATAATAAGGCCCATGTTGCCCTCCATACCCACGAGGCGGCAGGCAGGATCGCCCTCCGCTCCCGATCAGGTCGTCCGCATCAACCCCGATTGCGAGCCGGCGTTCATCGAGGGCCTTGCCAGCGCCGTTCGCGATTGATGCGGATGTCATGGTCGCATTGGTGATTCCGGCGGCCCCGGTGCGCCCCGCAAGGAACAACTCGACCGTTGGCGGGCTTCCTTCGCTATGACTCACCAGCAGACGAGCGGGTCGCGCTCACCCACCTTGCGACATCTTGAGCAGCTGATGGCCGGCCTCACCGCGGGCGTGATCCTGGTCGATCCGGCTGGCGCGCTGGTCGGCGCCAACGACGCGGCCCTGCGCATGCACGGCGTGAAGCAGGCATCGGAGCTGGGCGCCACCGCGGACGAATATTGCCAGCTTTTCTCGCTCAGCCGGCGCAACGGGCGCCGGCTGAAGGCGAGGGAATATCCGATCATGCGCATGCTCGCGGGCGAGAGCTTCCCCGACCTGACCGTCGAGGTGGCGTCGATCGGCGCCAACGAGCCGCGCTGGACGCACGAGGTGCACGATGTCGTGATGGACGAGGACGGCGGCGATCCCGACTGCCTGGCGCTGGTCATCCAGGACGTGTCCGAACGCTACGACGCGGAAGGCCGGTTCGAGGCGATGTTTCAGGCGAACCCGGCGCCGGCGCTGATCCTGCGATTGCACGACCAGCGCTTCATCCGGGTCAACGCCGGCTTCGCGGAGCTGTGCGGCTGCCCGCGCGACACGATCGAGGGCCGGCACCTGCGCGACTTCGACATCCTGTCCCGCACCGAGCGCGCGGCGATCGTCGCCGAGCGACTGGCCGATGGTCTCACCATCCCGCAGGTCGAGGCGGAGCTGCCATTGCCGGACGGGTCACGCCACCTGGTCATCCTCGCCGGCCAGCCGATCGAGGTCGCCGAGCAGAAATGCATGTTGTTCACCTTCGCGGACCTGGAGCCGCGACGCAGCGCCGAGACCGCGCTCCGGGCAAGCGAGCACCGCTCGACGACGATGTTCCGGCTCGCCCCCGTCGCGATGGCCGTCACCTCCGCGGGCGAGCACCGGATCGTGGAGGTCAACGAGGCCTTCTCGCGGATGGTCGGGCGATCGGCGCACGAGCTGATCGGCCGTACCGTGGACGATTTCCAGCTGTGGAACGACGCCGCGCAGCGCCGCACGACCGAGGAGGAGATCGACCGTAGCGGCGGCGTACGCACCTGCGACGTGCGGGTGCTGCCAAGGGACGGCGAGCCCGTCGACTGCCTCGTCTCCGCCGAGGCGATCGACGTGCGGGGCGAGCGCTGCGTGTTGTGGCTCTATCAGGACGTCACCGAACGCCGTCACAGCGAGCTGGAACTCGTGGACGCGATCGACGCGGTGATGAAGGACGCGAGCTGGTTCAGCCGCTCGATCATGGACAAGCTGGCGACGCTGCGCGAGGGCGGCGCCGCGCCATCGCCCATGTCCGTCGAGCTGAGCCCGCGCGAGCGCGAGGTGCTGGAGCTGATCTGCGACGGGCTGGACGACAAGGGCATCGCCGGGCGGCTGGGCCTCACCCCCAACACCGTGCGCAACCACGTCTCGCGCCTTTACGGCCGGATCGGGGTGAACCGCCGCAGCGCCGCCGTGATCTGGGCGCGCGAGCGCGGCATCGGCGGTCGGTCCCGCGAGCGCACGTGATCGAGTCGCGCCGCCGCCGACGCCACGAGAACGCGCCGTGGCCTTCCCCGACCCCTACGTCCGCCCAGGTAATCGCCGGTCCCTGAACCCGGCTCGGAGGGGATGCGGAGCGATCTGATCCGATCTGGGCCGCCAGAATGGTTCCGTAGTGTTTGATTAAGCCGCATCGCCGATCTCCGCCGTGATCGACGGATGAGATGATGCGCAGGTCAAGGATAGTCACGGTAGCGGCGCGAGCCGGCGGCGTTCTCGCCGCCGCGCTGTTCTGCGTCTCCGCCCGTGGCGAGACGATCGCCGGCACGAACATCAACAATACTGCTACCCTCGTCGCCACGGTTGGTGATGGATCGGTTCGTGTTCCGTCCAATACTGTCTCGCTCCTGGTCGACGAGCGACTGAATCTCACGCTCGCGAGCGCCGACGGCCCGATCGCGATCGATGCCGCCGCCACGGGAACGCCGTTCACGCTGACCAACACCGGCAACGGCACCGAGGCGTTCGTGCTGACCGGCACCGCCGGTGGCGACACCCTGACCTTCGCGATCGATGTCGACGGCGACGGCCGGTTCGATCCCGCGCACGATACCGCGCTGGCCGACGGGCGGACGCCGGCGCTGGCGCCGGGCGGCCGGCTCGCGCTGCTGGCCATC
>NZ_CAHJWX010000136.1 GCF_903643065.1 Sphingomonas bacterium
CGGCCACACAGCCTTTCATCGTAACGCCGCCACGCTCACCGGCTGGGTTCAAAGTGAACAAGATGCCGGCCGCGAGGCCGGTCTCCAGCACCGGCCATACCGCGCCGAACGCCGCGTCGGGCGGGGTGAAGCCGGGCTTATGAAGGCGGGCATACCAGCGGCGGATGGCCGGGTGCGACGGGTCGGGCGCGTTGCGGCGACCCAGCAACGCGCTCGCGCCCAGCACCACCGCCACCGTCAACGCGGCCGCGGGGCGGGACCAGCCGGTGGCGGACGGATCGGGAGATTGGGTCATCCGGTCACAGCGCCCGTCGCCCCCATCGCGTTCCATCCGGCGGCCCGTGGTGCCCGGCACGGCTCACACGACCTTGCGGGCGAACTCCCGGTTGATCCGCAACGCCGCCAGCGTGCACAGCGCGCCTGACAACAGATAGCCGCCGACCGAGACCAGCCCGAAGCGCGACGCCAGCAGCAGCGCCGCCAGCGGCGCGAAGCCCGCGCCGACCAGCCAGGCCAGGTCCGACGTGATCGCCGCGCCCGTGTACCGGTATTGACCCGCGAAATTGGAGGTGACGACGCCGGACGACTGGCCGAACGACAGCCCGAGCAGCACGAACCCCGCGAGCATGAACGCGACCTCGCCATGCTCGCCGCCGTCGAGCAGCCGGGGCGCGAACAGGCTGAACAGCGCGATCGCGACCGCCGACAGCCCGAGCAGCCGGCGCCGCCCCATCCGATCCGCGATCAGCCCCGACGCCGCGATCGACGCGGTGCAGACGGCGGCGCCGATCACCTCGATCACCAGGAACCGCGTCGGCTCCTGCCGCGTGAACAGCACGATCCACGACAGCGGAAACACCGTCACCAGGTGGAACAGCGCGAAACTGGCGAGCGGGGCGAAGGCGCCCAGCGCCACCGTGCGCCATTCGACCCTGACCGTCTCGCGCACCCGCGACGGTTGCAGCGCGCGAGTCTTGAACAGCTCGGCATAGTCGGGGGTCGCGACCAGGCGCAGCCGCGCGAACAGCGCGACGACGTTGATCGCGAACGCGACGAAGAACGGGTAGCGCCAGCCCCAGTCGAGGAAGTCCGCCGCCGACAGCGTGGCGGCGAAGAAGGCGAACAGCCCGCTCGCGACCATCAGCCCCAACGGCGCGCCGAGCTGGGGGATCATGGCATACCAGCCGCGCCTGGCGGGCGGCACGTTCAGCGCCAGGAGCGAGGCGAGCCCGTCCCAAGTGCCGCCCAGCGCCAGCCCCTGCCCGATCCGGAGCAGCGCGAGGACCACCGCCGAGGCCGAGCCGATCGAGGCATAGCCGGGCAGGAACGCCATCGCCATCGTTGACGTGCCGAGCAGGAACAGCGCCGCCGTCAGCTTGACGCTGCGGCCGTGCCGCCGGTCCACCGTCATGAACAGCCAGGTTCCGAACGGCCGCGCGACATAGGCCAGCGCGAACAGCGCGAAGGCATAGGCGGTGCCCGTCAGCCGATCGACATAGGGGAAGACCAGGGCGGGAAAGACCAGCACCGACGCGATCGCATAGACGAAGAAGTCGAAGAACTCGCCGGTGCGGCCGATGACCACGCCGATCGCGATCTCGCCGGGCGCGACGCCGGTGTGACGCGTGTTGAGGCCACGGGCGGCGCGTTCGAGCGGCGCCGAGGTCGGTACGGCGATGGGGGCAGTCATGCGATACTCCTCGCCCGCGACCAGGGGTCGGTGCGTCCGCGACCATATGCCCGTTGCCCGGACCCCTTGGCATTGGACAAAGTGTCCAATGTCGCGCGCTCGGGCGCCCGCCTACCTCGCCGGCATGACGAGGCTCCTCCGTTCGATCCGCTCCTGGCGCGGGGTGGCGCTGCTGCCGCTGCTCGGCGCGTGCAACATGGTGGTGATGCACCCGGCGGGCGACGTCGCGATGCAGCAGCGCAACCTGATCCTGATCGCGACGGGGCTGATGCTGCTCGTGATCGTGCCGGTGATGGCGCTGACGATCCTGTTCGCGTTTCGCTATCGCGCGGCGAACACGCAGGCCACCTATTCGCCCGATTGGGACCATTCGACCCAGCTGGAGCTGGTGATCTGGGCGGTGCCGCTGCTGATCATCATCCTGCTCGGCGCGGTCACCTGGACGAGCACGCACCTGCTCGATCCCTATCGTCAGGTCGGGCGCATCGCGCCGGGTCGCCCGGTCGCGGCGGGCACCGAGCCGCTGGAGGTCGAGGTCGTCGCGCTCGACTGGAAGTGGCTGTTCATCTATCCCAAGCTCGGCATCGCGACGGTGAACGAGCTGGCCGCGCCCGTCGACGTGCCGATCAGCTTCAAGATCACGTCGACGACGGTGATGAACTCGTTCTTCATCCCCGCGCTGGCCGGACAGATCTATGCCATGCCCGGCATGGAGACGCGGCTGCACGCGGTCGCCAACACGCCCGGCGTCTATGCGGGGCAGGCGTCGAACTATAACGGCGCTGGCTTTTCCGACATGCGCTTCCGCTTCCACGCGCTGCCCCGCGCCGGGTTCGACGGCTGGGTCGCGCAGGTTAAGGCGAGCGGCGTGGCGCTCGACCGCGCGCGCTACCTCCGGTTGCAGCAGCCCAGCGAGAAGGTGCCGGTCCAGCATTATGCCGGCGTGGCGCCGCAGCTCTACCCGCTGATCCTCAACATGTGCGCCAAGCCCGGCCAGACCTGCATGGCCGGCATGATGTCGGCCGACCGCCGCGCCGACGGGCACGGCGCGGTGGCGGGCATGCAAGGCAACGCGGCCGCCGGCAACGGCCAGCGCAAGCCGACGGGCGCCCTGTTCAGGAACGGCGACGAGAAGGGCACCGCCCCGCATTGGAGCCAGGAACGCAAGGCCGTCCCGCCGCCGGGCTCGCAGACGCGGCAGCCCAACCGCAACCGCGACTTCACGACCCTCCTCCCCCGCGACGTCCCCGCCGCGACCACCCCCGTATCGAAGGCATGACGATGTTCGCTCACCTGAACTGGCAGATGATCTTCGGTCGCCTGACCTGGGAGTCGTTCCCGCTGCACGAGCCGATCCTGCTCGGCACCTTCGCGGTCGTGGCGCTGGGCGGCGCGGTTGTGATCGGCGCGCTGACCTGGTTCAAGCTGTGGGGCTATCTGTGGCACGAGTGGTTCACCAGCGTGGACCACAAGAAGGTCGGGATCATGTACATGATCCTGGCGATCGTCATGCTGCTGCGCGGCTTCTCCGATGCGATCATGATGCGGTTGCAGCAGGCGATGGCGTTCGGCGACAATCAGGGGTTCCTGCCCGCGCACCATTACGACCAGGTGTTCACCGCCCATGGCGTGATCATGATCTTCTTCGTCGCGATGCCGCTGGTGACGGGGCTGATGAACTTCGTCGTGCCGCTCCAGATCGGCGCCCGCGACGTGTCGTTCCCGTACCTCAACAATCTCAGCTTCTGGTTCACCGCGGCGGGCGCGGCGATCGTGATGACGTCGCTGTTCGTCGGCGAATTCGCGCGCACCGGCTGGCTGGCGATGGCGCCGCTGTCGGGCACCGAATACAGCCCGGACGTCGGCGTCGACTATTATATCTGGTCGTTGCAGGTGGCGGGCATCGGCACCTTGCTGTCCGGCGTCAACCTGGTCGCCACCATCGTCAAGATGCGCGCGCCGGGCATGACCATGATGAAGATGCCGATCTTCTGCTGGACGGCGCTGTGCACCAACATCCTGATCGTCGCGAGCTTCCCCGTGCTGACCGCGGTGCTGGCGCTGCTGTCGCTCGACCGGTATGTCGGCACCGCGCTGTTCACCAACGAGCTCGGCGGCAATCCGATGATGTACACCAACCTCATCTGGATCTGGGGCCATCCGGAGGTCTACATCCTGATCCTGCCGGCATTCGGCATCTTCTCCGAGGTCACCTCGACCTTCTCGGGCAAGCGGCTGTTCGGCTATACCTCGATGGTCTACGCGACCGTCTGCATCACCATCCTCGCCTATCTCGTCTGGCTGCACCATTTCTTCACCATGGGGTCGGGGGCGAGCGTCAACTCGTTCTTCGGCATCACCACGATGGTGATCTCGATCCCGACGGGCGCGAAGATCTTCAACTGGCTGTTCACCATGTATCGCGGCCGCATCCGCTTCGAGCTGCCGATGATGTGGACCGTCGCCTTCATGCTCACCTTCGTGATCGGCGGCATGACGGGGGTGCTGCTGGCGGTGCCGCCGGCCGACTTCGTGCTGCACAACTCGCTGTTCCTGGTGGCGCATTTCCATAACGTCATCATCGGCGGGACGTTGTTCGGCATGTTCGCCGGGATCAACTACTGGTTCCCCAAGGCGTTCGGCTTCAAGCTCGACGCGTGGTGGGGCAAGCTGTCCTTCTGGTCGTGGGTGGTCGGCTTCTATTTCGCCTTCATGCCGCTCTACGTGCTCGGGCTGATGGGCGTGACGCGGCGGCTGCGCCATTTCGACGATCCGTCGCTGCGGATCTGGTTCGTGATCGCCGCCTTTGGCGCCGCGCTGATCTTCGTGGGCATCATGGCGTTCCTGATGCAGATCTTCGTCAGCGTGCGTGACCGCGAGCGGCTGCGCGACACGACTGGCGATCCGTGGAACGGCCGCACGCTGGAATGGGCGACCTCCTCGCCGCCGCCGGCCTACAACTTCGCCTTCACGCCGATCGTCCATGACGGCGACGCCTGGGCGGACATGAAGGCGCGCGGAGCAAGGGCGCCGGTCGACGGCTATCGCGCGATCCACATGCCGCGCAACACCGGGGCGGGCGTGATCATCGCCGGGCTTTCCGTCGCCTTCGCGATCGGCATGATCTGGTACATGTGGTGGCTGGCCGGCGCGGCGTTCGTGGGCATCCTGGTCGTCGCGATCGGGCACAGCTTCGATTACGACCGGTCGTTCCACATCCCCGCCGAGGAGGTCGCCCGCACCGAGCGCGCGCGTCATCCGCAACTGCTGGAGGCCTGAGATGAACGCGCAGACCTTTGGGCCGATGAGCGGGGAGCCGGTCGGCCCGGCCTTCTACCTCGCCGACGAGGAGCATCATGCCGATGGCGGCGGCACGATGCTGGGGTTCTGGATCTACCTGATGAGCGATTGCCTCATCTTCGCGGTCCTGTTCGCCATCTATGGCGTGCTGGGGAGCAACTACGCCGGCGGGCCGTCGCCGCGCGACCTGTTCGAGCTGCCGCTGGTCGCGGTCAACACCGCGATGCTGTTGCTGTCGTCGATCACCTGCGGGTTCGCGATGCTGGCGATGGAGGAAGGCCGGGTCCGCCGCACGCAGGGCTGGCTGGCGGCGACCGCCCTGTTCGGCGCGGCGTTCCTGGCGATCGAGCTGCACGAGTTCTCCACGCTGATCGCCCATGGCGCCACGCCCCAGCGCAGCGCGTTCCTGTCGTCCTTCTTCACGCTGGTCGGGACCCACGGCCTGCACGTCACCGTCGGGCTGGTGTGGATGGCGACGCTGATGGCGCAGGTCGGTCGGCACGGGCTGATCCAGGCGAACAAGCGCCGGCTGATGTGCCTCAGCATGTTCTGGCATTTCCTCGACGTCATCTGGGTCGGCGTCTTCACCTTCGTCTACCTCTTGGGAATGCTGCGATGAGCAATGCCGTTGACGACCCCGCCTTCGCCGACGCCGAGCTGCACGCGCATGGCGACGCACACGGCCATGGCTCGCGGCGCGGCTATCTGACCGGCTTCGGGCTGTCGGTGATGCTGACCGCGATCCCGTTCGCGCTGGTGATGACGGGCGTCGTCGCCGACGCCACGGTGGCCGCGCTGATCATCATGGCGCTGGCGGCGGTGCAGATCGTGGTCCACATGTTCTTCTTCCTGCACATGGATACCAAGTCGGAAGGAGGGTGGACGATGATGGCGCTGATCTTCACCGTCGTGCTGGTCGCCATCGCGCTCAGCGGCTCGCTGTGGGTCATGTACCACCTCAACACCAACATGATGCCGATGTCCGCGCACGACATGAGCCGGACGCCGTGAGCGCGACGGCGGACTGGACCCGCGCCGGCGCGACCAGGCCGCCACGCTCGCTGCCCGCGCTGGTCGCGCTCG
>NZ_CAHJWX010000137.1 GCF_903643065.1 Sphingomonas bacterium
CGGCGGTGAAAGCGATGGCGCTCGCCCTCGTACAGCGCGGACTGGACCGCGTGGCCGATCCCGGCGATCACCGCCAGCGTCCAGCCGGACGCGGTGCCGATCGAGGTCGCGACGACCAGATAGGCCGCGACGAAGACCAGGTGATCGCACATGCCGTCCAGCGCACGGCCCCAGGCGCTGCTGGTGCCGGTGGCGCGCGCGACCTTGCCGTCCAGCCCGTCCGCGACCAGCCAGGCCAGCATCAGCAACAGCGCGAGCACGACCGCCGCCGGCGAGCGCCACCACCTCAACGCCGCCGCCGCGCCGAGCCCGAGCGCCAGACCCGTCACCGACACCGCGTCCGCCGACACGCGCGCGCGCAACGCCGGCGCCAGCAGGGCGGAGGCGAGCGGGTGGATCAGCCAGCGGTTCGAAGGGTCCTCGATCCGGAGATCGCGCGATCCGTCCGGGGGAGGCGTTGTCATCAGGCCTTCACATTGCGCCCCCGCGCCCCTTTTTGCAAGGCGGCGGCGCCACCCGGCGGGATCGCGATCCGCTACGGTGTGGCGCCGGTGGCACAGAGGCGGGTGACCAAGTCGATCGCGAGCGAGTCTACGGTACTCCCGCCGCCAGCTCCTCCAGCCACGCCCGCGCCGTTCCGTCCGACGGCGCGCGCCAGTCCCCCCGCGGCGAGACCGCGCCGCCCGCCGACACCTTGGGCCCGTTGGGCAGCGCCGAGCGCTTGAACTGCGAGCCCGCGAAGAACCGCTGCAGGAAACGCCCGAGCCACCATTTGATCGTCGGCAGGTCGTAGGCCACCCGCGCGTCCGCCGGGAAGTCGGGCGGCCAGCGCCCCGCCGCCGCGTCGCGCCACGCGTGCCAGCACAGGAATGCGATCTTGGACGGCGCCAGCCCGTGGCGCAGCACGTAATGCGCGAAGAAGTCGTTGAGCGCGTACGGCCCCACCGTCGCCTCCGTCGATTGCAGCGCGCCGCTCGCGTCGGCGGGGACCAGCTCCGGGCTGATCTCCTGCGCCAGGATGCTGGCGAGCACCTGATCCGTCGTCGCGTCATACTGGCCGTCGCGGATCGCCCAGCGGATCAGGAACTGGATCAGCGTCTTGGGCACGCCCGCGTTGATCCCGTAATGGCTCATGTGATCGCCGACGCCATAGGTGCACCAGCCCAGCGCCAGCTCGCTGAGGTCGCCCGTCCCCAGCACCAGCGCGCCGCGCTGGTTGGCGAGGCGGAACAGGTAATCGGTGCGCAAGCCCGCCTGCACGTTCTCGAACGTCACGTCGTAGACCGGCTCGCCGCTTCCGGCCGGGTGGCCCATCGTCGCCAGCATGGCCTGCGCGGCCGGGCGGATGTCGATCTCCTTCGCCGTGACGCGCAGCGCGCGCATTAGCGCCCAGGCGTTCGCCTTGCTGCCCTCGCCGGTCGCGAAGCCGGGCAGGGTGAAGCCCAGGATGTCCGTGCGGGGCCGGCCGAGCCGGTCCATCGCCTTGGCCGCGACGATCAGCGCGTGCGTCGAGTCGAGCCCGCCCGACACGCCGATCACCAGTTTCAGCCCGCCCGTCGCTACGAGCCGCTTGGACAACGCCTCGACCTGGATGTTGTACGCCTCGTAGCAATCGGCGTCGCGCCGGGCGGGGTCGTTGGGCACGAACGGGAAGCGCCGCACCGCGCGCTCCAGCCCCCGGTCGGCATCAGCGGGCTCGTGCCGGAAGCCGATCCGCCGGAAGCGCAGCTCCGGATGGCCCGCGCCGGCGGCGGCGTCGTTGAACGTCCCGAACCGCGTCCGCTCCTGCGCGATCCGCTCCAGGTCGATGTCGGCCACCACCATGTCGCCGCTGGTGAACCGCTCGGACGCCGCCAGCTGCTCGCCCAGTTCGTGGATCAGCCCCTCGCCGTCCCAGGCCAGGTCGGTCGTGCTCTCGCCGGGCCCGGCGGCGGAGTAGACATAGGCGCACACCCCCCGCGCCGACTGCGCCGCCGCCAGCATCGCCCGTTCGCGCGCCTTGCCGACGACGATGTTGGACGCCGACAGGTTGCAGCACACCAGCGCGCCCGCCAGCGCGCCGAGCGTCGAGGGCGGGGTGGGCGCCCAGTAATCCTCGCAGATCTCGGCATGAACGACGAAGCCCGGCACGTCGTCCGCCGCGAACAGCAGGTCCGTCCCGAACGGCACCGCCACGCCCGCCAGCTCGATCGTCAGCCCGGTCAGCCCGGCGCCGGACGCGAACCACCGCTTCTCGTAATATTCGCGGTAATTGGGCAGGAACGTCTTGGGGACCACGCCAAGCACCCGTCCCCGCGCCACCGCCACCGCGCAATTATACAGCCGCCCGTTGCGGGGCAGCGCCGCGCCGACGAGCAGCAGCGGCCGCAGCTCGGCCGACGCCTCCACCACCCGCGCCAGCGCCGCATGCGTCGACCGCTGCTGCGCCGATTGGAGGTGCAGGTCGTCGATCGCATAAGAGGTGAGGTTCAGCTCCGGGAACACGACCAGATCGACGCCGCGCGCGTCCGCCTGTCGCGCGAGCGCGATGCATGCGTCGGCATTGGCGAGCGCGTCGCCCACGCTGCCGGCCGGCGTCGCGGCGGCGACCCGGATCATCCCGTGTTGGTGGAGGGCGTAAAAGGGGTGGGGCATGGGAAAGGTGTAAGCCTGAATCACGTCATGCTGAACCTATTTCACCATCCGGGCGGTGCGCCGCCTGACAAGCCGGTCGCACGTGTTGCCGTCGCGCGTGGATGCTGAAACAAGGCCAGCATGACAGTGACACTGCACGGCATCCGCGATTGCGACACCGTCAAGAAGGCGCGCGCCTGGCTCGACGCGGCCGGCGTCGCCTACGCGTTCCACGACTACAAGACCGCCGGCGTCCCGGAGCAGGCGCTGCGCACCTGGGTCGACCGCCTCGGCTGGGAATCGCTACTCAATCGCGCCGGCACCACCTTCCGCAAGCTCCCCGACGCCGACAAGGCCGATCTCGACGCTCCCCGCGCGGTCTCGCTGATGCTGGCCCATTCGTCCGCGATCCGTCGCCCCGTCCTGGTCCACGGCGACGCGCTGCTGGTCGGTTTCGATCCCGCCCGTGATGCTCGACAGCTCCGGACGGCCACCGACCATTGATGATCTTGCCGGCCGAGCGCGCCTTCAAGGCTCGATGAAGCTTGATCGATCGAGGTCGTCGGGGAACGGGGTGCTGCCGTCGGGCCGTGTGATCGGCGCTTGGCGGAACGAGCGCAGCCACGGCAACGCCGCGAGCACCCGACTCGGCGGATCGAGTCCGACCGGCTGCTCGCCGGTTCCCAGCGAGAACGGATCGGCGGCGAGCGGCTTCAGCATGACGCGGCGCAGGCGATAACCCCGCCCGAAAGTCGCGGCGAGATCGAGCGGGTCGACCTGAACGATGCTGGCCGGATCGCGCGGGTCGCGGAATGTGACGAGGTACGGCACCGGTGAGAAGAAGGGGAGGTCGGCCATGCCGTCCCCGTCCGCGTCGCGATCGGCGCTCCGCTGCGGCGCCTGTCCGGTGGTGAGCTCCGCACGGATCGCTTCGCTGTTCGCGAGCCATTCCGGCGGGCCGATGCCGGTGGGCGTGCGCGTAAACAGGACGAGCAACTTGCGTCCATCGGGCAGGTCCACCATCGGGGCCTCGCCGCGATAGCTGGTCCGGTCCGCGCCCGGGCACATCCAGCCGCACCAATGCACCGGCGCCACCTCGCGGGTCACCCGCACGGGGCTGGCGGCCGTGCGGTCGCCCGCGGGTGTCGCCACGGAGAGGATGAGCGTGAAGTTCGCCTCAAGATCCCCCGGATCGGCAGGGCGCGGGCGCGTGCACCCGTTCTGCACCATCAGCGCGCCCAGCGCGGCGATGGTGCGCAGACGGCGGTCGGGCGACCGGGTCGGGTTCGGCGGTGCCATCTCGCCACGTTGCGCGACGCTAGCTTGCCATTTCGTGAAACAACTCCCGCCGCTGGTCCGCACCGACGCGCACCGCTATACCTGCCCCGCAAGGAGACCGCCCATGCCCACCGCCACCTGGAACGGCCATGTCATCGCCAGCTCGGACGACACGGTCGTGGTCGAGGGCAATCACTATTTCCCCGCCGACAGCATCGACCCGGCGCTGATCGAGGACAGCGCCACCCACACGACCTGCCCGTGGAAGGGGATCGCCAGCTACAAGACGTTGGTCGTGGACGGCGCGCGCAACCCGGACGCCGCCTGGTTCTATCCCGATCCCAAGCCGGCCGCGAAGGAGATTGCCGGCCGCTACGCTTTCTGGAAGGGCGTGAAGGTCGCGTAAGGGGAGGGCATGATGACGAGGACGCCGCCGCCGCTCTGGTTCCGGGTCGCCGCCGTGCTGCTGCTGCTCTGGGCCCTGGTCGGCGTCGCCAGCTTCGCCATGGATCGCGCGATGACGCCCGCCGCGCTGGCGCGGATGAGCGACTATGACCGTCAGCTCTACGCCTCGCGGCCCGCCTGGACGATCCTCGCCTATGGCATCGGCACCGTCGCCGGCCTGATCGGCACGATCGCGCTGGTGGCGCGCCGCCGCGACGCGCTCGGCTGGTTCGTGGTGTCGCTGGTCGGGATCGCCCTGCTGTTCGGCTGGACGCTGGGCGCGACCAACCTCGTCGCGGTCAAGGGCGTCGCCGCCGCCGCGCTGTTCCCGCTCGTCATCGCCTTGCTGTGCCTCCTCGAAATCGCGCTCGCCCGCCACGCCGCGCGCCGGGGCTGGATCGGCTGATGTCCACCACCTTCACCATCGACGCCGCCACCAGCCGCGCGACTCCCGTCGCGGCGCCGATGAAGCGGCTGACCATCCCGGCGGTGCGCGCGCGCAAGGCGGCGATCGCGGCGGGGACGGGCGCGCCGCTCGTGATGCTCACCGCCTATACCGTGCGGACCGCGCAGCTGCTCGATCCGCATTGCGACCTGTTGCTGGTCGGCGACAGCCTGGGGCAGGTGGTCTATGGCCTGCCGTCCACCGTCCCGGTCACGCTGGAGATGATGGCCGCGCATGGCGCCGCCGTGGTGCGGGGCTCGTTCGCCGCCGCCGTCGTCATCGACATGCCGTTCGGCAGCTACGAGGCGTCGCCCGAACAGGCGTTCGGGTCCGCCGCGCGGCTGCTCAAGGAGACCGGCGCGGCCGCGGTCAAGCTGGAGGGCGGCGCGGCGATGGCCCCCACGGTGCGCTTCCTGTCCGAACGCGGCATCCCGGTCATGGGCCATGTCGGGCTCACCCCGCAGGCGGTGAACCAGCTCGGCGGCTACGGCGCGCGCGGCCGCACGCCCGACGAGGCCGACAAGATCGTCGGCGACGCGCAGGCGGTCGCGCAGGCCGGCGCCTTTGCCCTGGTGGTGGAGGGCGTCGTCGAGTCGATCGCGGTGGCGATCACGCGCACGGTCGATTGCCCCACCATCGGCATCGGCGCGTCCGCCGCGTGCGACGGCCAGGTGCTGGTCGCCGAGGACATGCTGGGCCTGTTCGAGCGCGTGCCCCGCTTCGTCAAGCGCTTCGCCGCGCTGGGCCCCGCGATCGACGCCGCCGCCGCCGCCTTTGCCGCCGATGTCCGCGCCCGCGCCTTTCCCGGCCCCGATCAGGTCTATCCCGACCGGCGCTGACCCTTTCGCTCGCGCGGGGCTTCGGCTAGGCGCCGCGCCTTACCCCTGTCGGAGTAGTCCTTGGCCAAGCCGCCCGTGCCCGCGAACGACGCCTTCCTGCGCGAGGTCGATGACGAGCTGCGTCGCGACGAGCTGGTCGCCGCCTGGCGTCGCTGGGGCCGCGTCGGCATCGTCGCGCTGCTCGTCGCGCTGGCCGCCTTCGCCGGCTGGCTGTGGTGGCGCGCGCACCAGGAACAGGTCGCCGGCCGCGAGGGCGAGCAGCTCCAGGCCGCGTACGACCAGGCCGCCGCCGGGCAGGACCGGCAGGCGCAGGGCTGCGCAGCGACGACGGCTACGACGTTCTCGTTACGGGCATGGTACCGGCCGGCGCGGACGTAACCGACCTCGGCGGCGG
>NZ_CAHJWX010000138.1 GCF_903643065.1 Sphingomonas bacterium
GTCGCGGCGTCGAGCGGCGTGCCGAGGATCGGCTGATGCGCGCGGGCCTGGCCTTCCTCGCGCTCCTGCTCGCCGCCGCGCCGGCGCGGGACTGGCGCGAGACCACGGCGCGCACGCCGGCCGACACTTTCGTGACCGGAAACCCGGCCGCGAAGGTCAGGCTAGTCGAATATGCGAGCTATACCTGCCCGCATTGCGCCGCGTTCAGCGCGGAGAGCCAGGCGGTGCTCAAGGACCATATGGTGCGCGACGGCAGCGTCAGCGTCGAGTTCCGGCACCTGATCCGCGATGGCCTCGATCTGGGCGCGGCGATCCTGGCGCGGTGCACCGGCCCGCGCGGCTTCGCGCCGACCACCGCCTACATCTTCGCGACCCAGGACGACTGGCTGTCGCGCGGCATCCAGTTCCAGCAGGCCAATGCGCGGCGCCTCTCGCTCTATCCCCGGCTGGGGCAGGTCCGGGCGCTGGTCGACGGCGCGGGACTGACGGCGATGATCGAGGCGCGCGGGCTCGCGCCGGCGCGGGTGGACGCCTGCTTCGCCGACGAGGCGGAGGCGGACCGCATCCTCGCCATCACCGCCGGGGCGCCGCGCGAGGTCGACGTGACGCCGTCCTTCTTTGTTCAGGGCAGGATCGTGCCCCGCGTCGGCTGGGCCGGGCTGGAGCCCGTGCTGCGCGCGGCGGGCGCCAGGTAGATCGTGGGAGTGTGCATGAAGCTTGTTGCCTTGGCCTCCGCGCTCGCGCTGGCCGCCTGCGGTTCGTCCGGTTCGGGTGGCGGGACCGCGCCGCCCACCGCGCCCGCCGGCTCGATCGCGGCGGTGCCGCCGCCCGCCGGGCAGGACTGGACGCAGACCGTGTCGCGCACCGCCGAGGGGTTCGTGATGGGTAATCCCCAGGCGCCGATCAAGCTGGTCGAGTACGGCTCGCGCCTCTGCCCCACCTGCGGCGCGCTCGCGCGCGACGGCTACCAGCCGCTGACCGACCGCTATGTGAAGACCGGCAAGGTCTCGTTCGAGTTCCGCGAGTTCCTGGTCCACGGCGCGGTGGACGTGCCGCCGGCCCTGATCGGCACCTGTGTCGGGCCGGAGCCGTTCTTCGCGCTGCTCGAACAGATGTTCGCCAACCAGGAGTCGTTCGAGGACGCATTGCAAAAAGCACCGCCCGCCACGCAGCAGCGGATCGACGCCGCCCCCGTCGCGACGCGCTTCAAGCTGATGGGCGACGCGATGGGGCTGACCGCCTTCGTGCAGGCGCGCGGCGTGCCGGCGGCGACGGCGGCGGCGTGCCTCACCGACACCAAGCGGATCGACGCGCTGACCAAGCAGACGCAGGACAAGGGCCCGGGCGGCGACGGCACCGTCTCGGGCACGCCGACGCTGCTGCTCAACGGCCGGGTCGCCGACGGGGTGATCACCTGGCCCGCGCTCGATGCCGCGCTGAAGCGGGCGGGCGCCTGATCCATCGCTTGCCGCCGCCACGGCGCGAACGTATATCGAACGCATGGCGCAGCTGGACGTGCAGGAAAAGCTGGCCATCCTCGCCGACGCGGCCAAATATGATGCGTCGTGCGCCTCCTCGGGCACCGTCAAGCGCAACAGCCGCGACGGCAAGGGGATCGGCTCGACCGAGGGGATGGGCATCTGCCACGCCTATGCGCCCGATGGCCGCTGCATCTCGCTGCTCAAGATCCTGCTGACCAACTCCTGCATCTTCGACTGCCATTACTGTATCAACCGCAAGTCGTCGAACGTGCGCCGCGCGCGGTTCACCGCCGCCGAGGTGGTGGGGCTGACGCTGTCCTTTTACCGGCGCAATTACATCGAGGGGCTGTTCCTCTCGTCCGGCATCATCAAGTCGTCCAACTACACGATGGAACAGCTGGTCGAGGTCGCGCGGTCGCTGCGCGAGGATCATCACTTCCGCGGCTATATCCACCTCAAGACGATCCCCGACGCCGATCCGGAGCTGGTGCATCAGGCGGGGCTCCATGCCGATCGCGTGTCGATCAACGTCGAGCTGCCCACCGTCGCCGGGCTGACGCGGCTCGCGCCCGACAAGTCGGCGCCCCGGATCGAGGGCGCGATGGCGGCGGTGAAGACCTCGATCGTCGACGCGCGCGACGCCACCCGGCGGTACAAGTCCGCCCCGCGCTTCGCCGCCGGCCAGTCGACGCAGATGATCGTCGGCGCGGACGCGGCGACCGACGGCGACATCATCGGCCGCGCGTCGTCGTTGTACGACCGGTTCGCGCTGCGCCGCGTCTACTACAGCGCGTTCAGCCCGATCCCGGACGCGTCGGCGGTGCTGCCGCTCAGCCGCCCGCCGTTGATGCGCGAGCATCGGCTATACCAATCCGACTGGCTGATGCGCTTCTACGATTACCGCCCCGACGAGGTGGTCGCGGCGGCCGATCCGGCGACGGGGATGCTGCCGCTCGACATCGATCCCAAGCTCGCCTGGGCGCTGCGTTTCCGCGAACGGTTCCCGGTCGACGTGAACCGGGCACCGCGCGAGGACCTGCTGCGCGTGCCGGGGCTGGGCGTGAAGGCGGTGGCCGCGATCCTGGCGAGCCGGCGCTGGCGCACGCTGCACCTGGCGGACATCGCGCGGCTGACCGTGTCGGTCGCCAAGCTGCGCCCCTTCATCGTCGCCGCCGACTGGCGCCCGGTCGTGCTCGCGGACGCGGCCGACGTGAAGCCGGTGGTCGCGCCGAAGAAGCAGCTGGAACTGTTCGCGGCGTGATGGCGCTGGCTGATGTCCTCACATTAGCCCTGGTCGGAAGCAGAGAAGCCGGCATTGCGTGGTCGCCGTCGCCATGTACGATCCCGGCATGACCCCGACCAACCTGCTCGTACCAACCTACCGGCAAATGCTGCAAACCCTGTCCGGCTTGTTGGACAAGGCGAAGCAGCAGATGCCGGATCACGCGAAAGCCTTGCTGTCGGCGCGATTGGCGGCTGACATGTATCCGCTCGCGGCGCAGATCCGCTTTGCGACCTTTCAGGCGCAAGAAGCCGTGTTCCGGCTGCGCGGCGAGCGCGTTCCTGACTGGCTGGTGGCCATCGCTACCGAGGGAAGGAACGCCGGTGACGCGCCTGGAACCTTTGCCGATGCCAAGAAGCGGATCGACGACGCCCTGTCGTACTTGGCGGATGTTCCGATCGATGCGCTTAATGCAGGCGCGGGCTTGGCGGTCACAATCGATCTGCCGGGTGGGATGACGTTCGACATGACAGGCGAACGATATGCACGTGACTGGGCTTTGCCGCAGTTCTACTTTCACATCGTCACAGCGTACGCCATCCTTCGCAACCAGGGCGTGGAGATCGGTAAGGCGGAGTACGTGCCACACATGTTCGCCTATCTGCGCCCTGGAACGGCGGCGGGAGCATAGGCGGCGAACGTTTCGTCGCGCCGACTTTTGCGAGCGGGCGGCGTGATCCGAGTCGCGGCGCAACCGCACCGCCCTTCGCCGGTTCACCCTTTATGCGAACCGTCACGCTCCCCGCTCCCGACGACTTTGACGCGTGGCGCGACGCCGCGCGCGGACTCGCCGCCGCGCAGGTGCCGCCGGACGACGTGGTGTGGCAGGTCGGGGCCGAGCCGCGCGACCTGTTCGCCGGCGAGGCGGTCGCGAACGAAGCACCGCCGGCGTCGCCCGGCTTTTCCGTCCCCCGCGCCTTCCTCGATCTGGCGCGCGACGTCGTGCTCGCCGACGAGGCGGAGCGCTGGTCGCTGCTCTACGCCGCGCTCAGCCGGCTGCGGGCCGAGCCCAAGCTGATGGAGGACCGGGCCGATCCGCTGGTGCGGCGGCTGGAGACGATCGCCAAGGGCGTGCGTCGCGACATCCACAAGATGCGCGCGTTCCTGCGCTTCCGCGAGGTGGAGTCCGGGGCAGGCGAGGAGGGCAGCTCTCGCTTCGTCGCCTGGTTCGAGCCCGAGCACCATATCGTGCGCGCGAATGCCAGCTTCTTCGTCAACCGCTTCGCCAGTATGCGCTGGTCGATCCTGACGCCCGAGGTGTCGCTGCACTGGGACGGCGCGGCGCTGAGCGAGGGGCCGGGCGCCAGCAAGGCGGACGCACCGGAGGGCGATCCGATCGAGGCGGTGTGGAAGACCTATTACGCGTCGATCTTCAACCCCGCGCGCGTCAAGATCGGCGCGATGCTGAAGGAGATGCCGCGCAAATATTGGAAGAACATGCCCGAGACCGCGTTGGTGCCGGGGTTGATCGCGGGCGCGCAAGCAAGGGAATCGGGAATGATCGAGACGGCGCGGGCCAGCATGGGCGGCAACAGCGCGATGGCCTGGGAGGCGCTGCGCGACGAGGCGGCGGCCTGCACGCGCTGTCCGCTTTACAAGCCCGCGACGCAGACGGTGTTCGGCGAGGGCCCGGTGACCGCGCGCCTGTTGTTCGTTGGCGAGCAGCCGGGCGATCAGGAGGATCTGGCGGGCAAGCCCTTCGTCGGCCCCGCCGGGCAGGTGTTCAACCGCGCGCTGGGCCAGGCCGGGATCGAGCGCGATACGGTCTATGTCACCAACGCGGTCAAGCATTTCAAGTTCGAGGCGAGGGGCAAGCGGCGCATCCATTCGAAGCCCGGCGCGGGCGAGATCGACGCCTGCCGCTGGTGGGTGGAACAGGAGCGGATGCTGATCCGCCCGGGGGTGTCGGTGGCGCTGGGCGCGACCGCCGCGCGCTCCTTGCTCGGCCGCGCGGTCACGATCGGCAAGGAGCGCGGCCGCCCGCTGCCGCTGGCCGAGGGCGGGGGACAGGCGTTCATCACCGTCCATCCATCCTATCTGCTGCGGCTGCAGGACAAGGCGCAGGCGGAGGACGAGTTCGGCCGGTTCGTGGACGACCTGCGCGCGGCGGCGGCGCTGGTGGGGTGAGCCCGCGTCGGTTCAGACATGCACCGGCCGCACCGGGTTGAGCGGCAAATGATGGGTCCGGCAAAAGGTGATCGTACCCGAATGTCCGTTCGCGAACTCTCTGATTTCCGACGCGGTCGGCATCATGCCGACGTCCTGGATCGCGCCGAGCAGCTGCGCCGAGGCCAACGTCATCAACGCCTCGCGCCCGCGCAGTTCCTCGATGTCCTGGACCAGGCGCAGGCGCGTCTCCGGCTCCAGCGATGTCACCTTGGACAGGCTGTTGAGGCGCCAGATCGCCTGATCGGCGGCACGGGCGTCGCCGCGCATCTGATCCAGCGTCTCGTAAATATAGTCGATCCTCTCCCGGATGCGCGCGGGCAGGTGGGTCGAGACGCCCTCGCCGGTGATGATCCGCCAGGTGCCGTCGCCCCACACCCGGGACGGCGCGCGCACGGTGTAAGGCGACGCACTCACTCCGTTCTCGCTGAACAAGGTGGCTGGGCGGTACGGACCCGGCGCCGTCACCCTCGCCTCCAGCGCGACGAGCTGCCGGTCGATGCAGGTACCGACGATCTGCTGCTCGATCGCGTCGACGGAGTTGTTGGTCACCGATTGATGCAGCGCGTCCGTCGCTTGTGTCACCTTCTCTCGCCAGTGCACCCATTCGATCAGTTGCTCTGCCGCCAGCGCGATCAGGATGCCCAGCGCGATGATGCCGACCTCGCCCCAGAACTCGCGCCAGCCGTGCAGCGGCTTGGGCAGATGGATGTGCATGCGGCCGTTCCCCCTCACGCGATGCTAGCGTGGCGGTCTGGCCGCGTGAAGTCGATGAACGCCCGCAGCGGCGCCGGCACCAGACGGCGGCCGGGGTAATAGAGGAAGGGACCGGAGAAGTCCGCCTCCCAGTCGGCGAGGACCGGCTCCAGCGCGCCGGAGTCCAGCGATGGCAGCAGCCAGTCGGCGAACAGGCGGATCACGCCGACGCCCGCCACCGCCGCCGCGACCGCCAGGTCGGTGGCGCCGCCGGCGGTGACGATCAGCGGCCCGTCCGGCTCGACGCGCACGGTCTCGCCGTCGCGCTCATACGTCCAGTCGGTCATCGCCCCGCTCCGGAAGCGACCC
>NZ_CAHJWX010000139.1 GCF_903643065.1 Sphingomonas bacterium
GCACCGGCCGGGTCACCAGCCGCAAGACCTCGGGCCCGCCCGGCGCCGCCGGATCGATCGCGTCCATCATGTCCGGGATCGTCATCGGCGTCTGCCCCCTCGTGCGGGGTCAAGTTATTGACTCAGGCGGCCCATCGGTCAACGTTGCGCTCCCATGGACCTGGACGACGCGCTGCCCCGATCCGCCGGCCCGCTGACCGAACTGGTCCGCGAGGACCTCGATCCGCTCTCGGTCGCCGAACTGGAGGCGCGCATCACCGCGCTGGAGGGCGAGATCGCCCGCTGCCGGATCAAATGGCAACACGCCGTTCATCATCGCGCCAGCGCCGACGCGCTATTCCGCTCGTGACCTGGACGCCCGTTCCCCGGCCGGAACGGGCGGCTTGATGCGGGGCCGCGTCATCCCGACATGGGACGAAACGGGTCGCGCGAACACTGGCGGCTCACTGGAGTAATTCGATGCCATCCTTCGCCCCCGCGCTCGAGACCACCTTGCACAAGGCGCTCGAGGCGGCGTCCACCCGGCGCCATGAATATGCCACGCTGGAGCATCTGCTGCTCGCGCTGATCGACGACGAGCACGCCGCCAAGGTGATGGCCGCCTGCCATGTCGAGACCAAGGAGCTCAAGACCACCGTCGCCCACTATCTCGACACCGAGCTGGATGCGCTCAAGGTCGAGCAGCAGACCGATCCCTCCCCCACCAGCGGGTTCCAGCGCGTGGTGCAGCGCGCGATCCTGCACGTGCAGTCGTCGGGCCGCGACGAGGTGACGGGCGCCAACGTGCTGGTCGCGCTGTTCTCCGAGCGCGAGAGCTATGCGGTCTATTTCCTCCAGCAGCAGGACATGAGCCGGCTCGACGCGGTGTCGTTCATCAGCCACGGCGTCGGCAAGGGCGGTGCGGCCGAGGCCACCCCGCCCAAGGGCGCGGCCTCGTCGTCCGACGACGAGAAGCCCGCCAAGGGCAAGGACAAGGGCACGGGCGAGAGCGCGCTCAAGCAGTTCTGCGTCGACCTCAACGAGAAGGCCAAAGCCGGCAAGGTCGATCCGCTGATCGGCCGCGGGCCGGAGGTGGACCGCACCGTCCAGATTCTGTGCCGCCGGTCGAAGAACAACCCGCTCTACGTGGGCGATCCCGGCGTCGGCAAGACCGCGATCGCGGAGGGCCTCGCGCGCAAGATCGTCGAGGGCAACGTGCCCGAGGTGCTGCTGCCCGCCGTCATCTATTCGCTCGATATGGGCGCGCTGCTCGCCGGCACGCGCTATCGTGGCGATTTCGAGGAGCGGCTCAAGGCGGTCGTCAACGAGCTGGAAAAGCTGCCGCACGCCGTCCTCTTCATCGACGAAATCCACACGGTGATCGGCGCCGGCGCGACCAGCGGCGGGGCGATGGACGCGTCCAACCTGCTCAAACCCGCGCTGTCGGGCGGCTCGATCCGCTGCATTGGCTCGACCACCTACAAGGAGTTCCGCAACCATTTCGAGAAGGATCGCGCGCTGCTGCGCCGGTTCCAGAAGATCGACGTCAACGAGCCGACGATCGAGGATACGATCAAGATCCTGGCCGGGCTGCGCACCGCGTTCGAGGAGCATCATTCGGTCAAGTACACGCCCGACGCGATCAAGTCGGCCGTCGAGCTGTCCGCGCGCTACATCAACGACCGCAAGCTGCCCGATAAGGCGATCGACGTCATCGACGAGGTCGGCGCGATGCAGATGCTGGTGCCGCTGAACAAGCGCAAGCGCACGATCACGCCCAAGGAGATCGAGCAGGTCATCGCGACCATGGCGCGCATCCCGCCCAAGACGGTGTCGACCGATGACACCCGCGCGCTCGCCTCGCTGGAACAGGACCTCAAGCGCGTCGTGTTCGGGCAGAACGCGGCGATCGAGAAGCTCGCCTCGGCGATCAAGCTGGCGCGCGCCGGCCTGCGCGAACCGGAGAAGCCGATCGGCAACTACCTGTTCACCGGCCCCACCGGCGTCGGCAAGACGGAGGTCGCCAAGCAGCTCGCGTCGATCCTGGGCATCCCGCTCCAGCGGTTCGACATGAGCGAATATATGGAGCGTCACTCGGTCAGTCGCCTGATCGGCGCACCGCCGGGCTATGTCGGCTTCGATCAGGGCGGCCTGCTGACGGACGCGGTCGACCAGAATCCGCACAGCGTCGTCCTGCTCGACGAGATCGAGAAGGCGCATCCGGACCTGTTCAACATCCTCCTGCAGGTGATGGATAACGGCAAGCTGACCGATCAGCACGGGAAGTCGGTCGATTTCCGCAACACCATCCTGATCATGACCACCAACGCGGGCGCGTCGGACATGGCGCGCGAGACGCTGGGCTTCGGCCAGCTGACCCGCGAGGGCGAGGACGAGGAGGCGGTGAAGAAGATGTTCACGCCCGAGTTCCGCAACCGGCTGGATGCGGTGGTGCCGTTCGGCTATCTGCCGCCCGAGGTGGTGGCGCGCGTCGTCGACAAGTTCGTGCTCCAGCTCGAACTCCAGCTCGCCGATCGCAACGTCCACATCAAGCTGGACGACGAGGCCAAGACCTGGCTGACCGCCAAGGGTTACGACAAGCTGTATGGCGCGCGGCCGATGAGCCGCCTGATCCAGGAGAAGATCAAGCAGCCGCTCGCCGAGGAGCTGCTGTTCGGCAAGCTGGTCCATGGCGGCGAGGTCACTGTCCGGATGAAGGAGGGCGCGCTGACCTTCGCGATCGAGGCCGCCGCGCCGCGCAAGCCCAAGAAGAAGGGCAAGACGGAGGTGGCGCCGGCGGCGGAATAGCCGTCCGTCATCCCGGGCAAGCGCCGGAATGACGCGGACCGGGCCGACCGACCCTTCCACCATCCCGCTTGCGAGTGGATGATGGAAAGCTCGGCCGGATGTTTACCGTTCGTTGACCATTCTGGCCGTACATCGCGCCGATGATCCGGGGGGCATGGCGGTATTGGTGGATGGGGCTGGCGGTCGCGCTGGCGCTGCTGCCGTGCTCCGCACCCGCCGCCGCGCAGGCGGGGCTGGTCGGCACGCCGATCTCCGTTTGCGTCAAGCGCGTCGCCGCGAACGACCGTGCGCTCGCGTTGCTGACCGACCCGCGCGGGTTCGACTGCGTCACCGACCAGCGCCGCTTCGGCCCCGGCGATTTCTGGGTGGTGTCTCGACCGTTCGTCACCGACTCGCGTTGGCCCGCCCGCATCCGCGTGGTCAGCACCTGGCAGCGATCGGCGACCCTGTGGGCCCGCTACGCCGATGGAGCGGTCCGCATGTTGCCGGGCGACGGCCGGGCGACCACCCGCCGGCTCCAGCTCGGGGCCATCGTCGAATACAAGCTCCCGTCGAGAGCCGTGCCGGTGACGCGGCTGTTGTGGCACGTGCTGGATGCGGCCAACGCCCGCGGCCTCGTGCTCGCGCCGCACAGCGCCTCGCCCGCCGAGAGCGCGATGTCGAACATGCTCCTGGCGGGGCTATACGGCTGTTTCGTCGGGCTCTGCCTGTCGCTGTTCATCTATAATCTGGCGTTGTTCGCGGCGCTGCGCCATCGCTTCCAGCTCGCCTATTGCGTGATGGTGGCGAGCCTGCTGGTCTATGCCCTCTCGTCGTCGGGCGCGCTGGCATGGCTCGCCCCGAACATCACCAACAACGATCGGGTGCGGATCAGCTATCTCAGCCTAGCCGTCTCGGCGGTGGCGGCCTTGGCCTTCGCGCGCGCGTTCTTCGAGCCACGCGTGTTCGCGGGCGCGCTTGGCCGCGCGGCCGACGCGGTGACGGCGCTGCTGATCGGCAGCGCGGTGTTGTTCGCGGTGCTGGAGCCCTGGCATGCGAGGTTGCTGGGGCAGCTCTGCGCCGACAGCTTCGCCGCCCTGATGCTGATCGCGCCCGCGGCATTGTGGCGCGCCTGGCGACAGCGATCCAATTACCTCTGGCTGTTCGGCCTCGCCTGGGCGGTCCCGATCGCGCTGGCGACGCTGCGCGTCGCGGGCACGCTCGGGCTGACCGGCTGGAGCTTCTGGATGGACAATTCGACGCTGCTCGCGATGGCGCTGGAGGCGGTCACCTCGGCACTCGCGATCGCGTATCGGGTCCATTTGTTGAGCCGCGAGCGCGACGAGGCGCGCGAACAGGAAATGGCGGCGCGCCTGCTCGCCGACACCGATCCGCTGACCGGGCTGCTCAACCGCCGCGCGTTCCTCGCCCAGGCGATCGGGCGCGAGGGCGATCAATGCCTGCTGATCCTCGACGTCGATCATTTCAAGCGTGTCAACGAGACGATCGGGCATGACGGCGGCGACGAGGTGCTGCGCGTGATCGCGCGGAGCCTGCGCGCCGCCGCGCCGCCGGGGGCGCTGGTGGCGCGGTTCGGCGGGGAGGAGTTCGTGACCGTCTGTTCCGCCGACGCCGCGCCGTTGTCCATGCTCCTGCTCGAACGGCTGCGCACCCAGCGCATGCCCTACGACATGACCGTGACCTCATCGATCGGCAGCTGCACGGGACCGTTGATGCGCGAGACCGACTGGAAGCGGCTCTATCGCGAGGCCGACCGCGCGCTGTTCGCCGCCAAGGCCGCCGGCCGCGACCGGGCGCGTGATGCCACCCAGTTGACGGCCGCCGCCTGACGCGACTTGCCTCCCGCTCCGCATCGGTTGCGAGCGATAGTCGACCTCGGCCCGATTAAAATGAAGATGCTGGTGAGGTGGAGCACCCGCCAGCTGCACTGACTATCTGCCCCTGCCGACGCCCGGCCCACCCGAACCGCGCAAGCGCGGCTACGCCTTCTCCAGCGTGCATTGCAGCGGATGCTGGTTCTGCCGGGCGAAGTCGATCACCTGGCCCACTTTGGTCTCGGCGACCTCATAGGTGAATGTTCCGCACACCCCCACGCCCTTTTGGTGGACGTGCAGCATCACCCTGGTCGCCGCCTCCATGTCCATGCGGAAGAAGCGCTGGAGGCATAGCACGACGAACTCCATGGGCGTGTAGTCATCGTTCAGCATCAGCACGCGATAGGGCGTCGGCTGCTTCGTCTTGGATCGGGTGCGCGTGGCGAGACCCAGCCCGGTACGGCCGTCCTGGTCGTCGCCATCGCCGCCGCGACGCTCGGCTGCTGTGAAAGGATCGGTGCTCATGCGGTGACAAGAAATATGGGAAAGCGGGGGTGGCAGGCAAGGCTCGATCGCGAAAAAGGGCGACCATCGCAGTGACGGCCGCCCTTCCGTTCGCAATGCCCATCACGGGAACGCGTCCCGTGATGGGGACCCGGCCGACATTGCCGCGGCCGGACGCCTGATCAGGCGGCCTGCTTCATCTTTTCCGCCGCCAGCGCCCAGCGATTGGAGATCGGCTGCGCGACCTCGCCCGCGAGCTTGAGCGCGGCTTCGGTCGAGCGCGAGGTCTCGGCGACCATCAGCTCGAACTGCTGACGGACATAGTCGCCGCCTAGCTTCACGAACTCGGTCGGGCTCTTGACCGACGTCATGGAGCGCATCGCGGCGGTGGCGGTCTCGAACTGGCCGCGCACAAAGGCGGCGCGGTCCTGCGCCAGCGTCTGCAGGCCGGCGGCCGCCAGCTTGCCCGACTCGACCATCGCCTCGACATTGCCCTTGGTCATGTCGTTCAGGTCGGCGAACAGCGCCTGGCCCTTGGCCATCGCGCCCTCGGTGCCATGCCTGATGTCGCCGAACATCGCCTGGGTCTGGTCGGTCGCGGTCTGGGTCAAATTGTCGATGGTGTCGGCCACGATGGGCTCCTCGATGACGGGGGTGTCCGCCGGAACCGCGGCGGGCGGCAGCGCGGGAGCGGGCTCGGCGACGACTCGGACCTCGACCTGCCGGGCCGGCTTGCGCCTCGGCCTGGCGGCGGCGAGCGCCCCCGGGATCGGCTCGGCGCTATCGTTCGCCAGCAGCGTCAGGGTCGGATCGGACACGAACGGCTCCTTTGTTGCAGTGCAACATAATCGAGCGGCCTGGCGAGTCAAGGAGATC
>NZ_CAHJWX010000140.1 GCF_903643065.1 Sphingomonas bacterium
CGCGCCCCGTTCGGCGTGCAGGGTCCGGCCGTCAGACGGCCGCACGACCTCGAACGTCTCGCCATCGCCGGCGACGATCTCGCCGCCGATCAGGCTTCCGGGCGTGAGCACCACCGCGTCGGGGTCGAACACGAAATCGTCGCCGGTGTCGACGGCGACGGTCGGGTGGCGTTGATCATTTGCCATGTGGACGAACCTCTTGCATCATCGGGAGAACAACGCGCCGCCCCGCCGAAGGGCCATCGGCGGCATGACGACGGGAGAGCGAGGGCAGGCATGAAACTGACCCAGCTGCGCGATCTCGCCGCGATCGCCGAGACCGGCGGCCTGCGTCGCGCCGCGCGCCGGCTGGGCCTGTCGCAGCCGGCGTTGAGCCGCAGCATCCGCGAGCTGGAGGACGAGCTCGGCGTCCGGCTGTTCGATCGCTCGATCGGCGGCATGGCACTGACCGAGGCCGGCCGGACGTTCGCGACGCGGGGCGACGCGGCCCGGCGCGAACTGGAGCGCGCGCGCGAGGAAGCGCTGCAACAGGTCGGCGTCGACATCGGCGAGGTATCGATCGGCCTGTCCAGCGCCGCGCACGTCGCGCTGCTGCCGCGCGCGATCGGCCCGTTCCGGCGGCGGTTCCCGCGCGTCAAGCTGCATATCATCGAGAGCCTGTTCCCCGCGCTGGAGGCGGGCATCCGCGACGGCTCGATCGACTTCTATGTCGGGCCGATGGCGACGCGCGCGCCGGGCGGCGCGATCAAGATCGAGCCGTTGTTCGACAATTACCGCGTCGTGATCGGGCGCAAGGGTCATCCGCTCGGCGCCGCCCGATCGCTGGACGAGCTGGTGACGGCGGAGTGGGTGATGACGTCGGCGATCGCCGGCGGCGACATCGACCTGCGCCCCCTGTTCGAGGAACGTGGCCTGCCCGCGCCCGTCGTCGCGGTGCGCACGCAGACGGCGCTGTCGACGATCACCGTGGCGTCGTCCTCCGACCTGCTCACCATCCTGCCGCAGCAATGGCTCGGCTTCGCGCGCGTCACCGGGCTGCTCGCGCCGATCGACCTCGCCGACCGGCTCGCCGCGCCCGGCATCTCCATCGTCAGCAGGGCGACGCTGCCGCTGACGCCGGCGGCGCGGTATCTGAGCGATCTCCTGCATCGCGCGGCGATGAACCAGCCGGACGCGACCGCCGCCCGCGACTGACCGGCGCAGGGGGTCGCGTCCGCCGTCGCTCAATGCCGGAAGACCACGGTCTTTGCGCCGTTGAGCAGCACCCGGTCCTCCAGGTGATAGGCGACGCCGGCGGCGAGCACGCGGCGCTCGATGTCGCGACCCTTGCGCACCAGATCGTCGGGCGTGTCGGCATGGCTGATCGGTTCGACGTCCTGCGCGATGATCGGGCCTTCGTCGAGGTCGCCGGTGACGTAGTGCGCGGTCGCGCCGATCATCTTCACGCCGCGCGCATGCGCCTGGTGATAGGGCTTGGCGCCCTTGAAGCCGGGCAGGAAGCTGTGATGGATGTTGATGCAGCGGCCCGACAGATAGGCCGACATGTCGTCCGACAGGATCTGCATGTAGCGCGCCAGCACCACCAGGTCGGTCCCGGTCTCCTCGACGATCCGCTTCACCGCCGCCTCCTGCTCGGGCTTGGTCGCCGGGGTGACGGGCAGATAGTGGAACGGGATGTCGCCGACCATCGAGTGCAGCGCCGCGCGCGGGTGGTTGGAGACGATGCCGACGACGTCCATCGGCATCTCGCCGATCCGCATTCGATAGAGCAGGTTGCCCAGGCAGTGATCGAATTTGCTGACCATCATCAGCACCCGCTGGCGATGGCCGGGCGCGCGTAGCCGCCAATCCATGCCGCGCTCCGCCGCCAGCGGCGTGAACAGCCGGCGCAGCTCGTCAACCGGCGGCGGGCTCTCGCCCATCTCGAACAGCACGCGCATGAAGAAACGGTTGTTGCTGCGATCGTCGAACTGCTGCGCGTCGACGATGTTGCCACCGCGCGCGGCGATGAACCCGGCCACGTCGGCGACCAGGCCGGGACGGTCCTCGCACGACAGGCTGAGGGTGCAGACCTCCTTCATCACGCTTCCTTCATCAGTGACGGCGTCGCGCCGGGTCGGTCGCCGCCAGATAGTCGTTGATCCACGTCATCGTCTTGCCGACGCCGCCGAACGGGTAGAAGTGCAGCCGCACGTCGCCATGCGCCGGCTCGATGCCGTCGGCGAGCGCCTCGATCAGCCGATCGGGGCCGGCGGTGCCGAGCAGCTTGGTGATCGACAGCCCGTATTTGGCCATCACGCTCGCCGACGCGCCGACGCCGCACGTCGCCGCGAAGCGGAGCAGCGTCTTGATCCCCGCCGGCCCCGGCACGCCGATCCGCACCGGCGCGTCGATGCCGCGCGACCGCAACTCGGTCAGCCAGGCGAGGAAGGGCGCGGCGTCGAAGCCGAACTGCGTGACGATCAGCGTCGTCATGCCGCGCGCCCGAATCTCGCCGTCCTTGTCCGCCAGCGCGCGCCAGGCCATCGCCTCGTCCATCACCGCGTGGCGTTCCGGGTGGCCGGCGATACCGATCACGCGGACGCCGTGCCGCTCGAACAGCCCGGTCCGCACCAGCGCCATCGTGTCGGCGAAGGGCCCGGCCGGGACGGGCGGATCGCCGGCGACAAGGAACATGCGCCGCGCGTCGGCATGCGCCGTCGCGCGCGACACCGTCGCCTCCAGCTCGGCCAATGATTCGATACGGCGGGCGGACAGATGCGGCATCGGCTCGAACCCCAGCGCGCGCGCCTGCGTGGCGGCGGCGATCCGCTGATCGAGCGTGTCGGTGGCCAGGAACGTCACCGACACGGCGGTGCCCGGCGCGATCCCCGGCGCCGCATCGCGCAGCGAGGCGACGTCCTTGGGCGTGATCTCGATCGAGTAATCGTCGACTAGCCGCCCCGCGGCATTCACCCTGGCGGCGCGATCCGACTCGCTGGCTACGTCGCTCATCTCGCATCCTTTTTCGCCGAGCCCCGCCGACGGACGGGACAGCCGCCATCGCCCGCCATGGGCGGGCGGATCAGGCCGCCTTGCCGATTCCCTCGGCCTTCATCCGCCGCACCGCCGCGGCATAGGGCGCCGGCGCCACTGTCGCGCGGACGTTCATCTGCCGGTGCCGTTCGACGTGCGGCTTGCGCGAGCCGCCGTCCGGCTCGCCCCAGACCAGCGTCACCTCCGTGCCGACCGCCGCATGCGCGGCGTCGACGATCGCGAGCGACACCATATTGTCCTCGTTGGCGGTGTAGCCGCAGAACCCGGCCATGCCGACCAGCTGGCCATCGGCGTCGCGCACCGCGTCCGCCTGAGGGAAGCCGTACGACGCGACCGGATATTCGATCTTCTTGTACGGGTCGGGTCCGTCCTGCGACGCGTTGATCGCGGCGACGTCCTCCCTGTTCCACACCAGCGTCACCTTGGTCCGGTGCGGCTGATCGACCATCTTCTCCAGTGCCGCGCGGCCGACGAAATCATGGTCGAACTTCATCGGCCGGTTAACGCCGATGTCCCACGGCGTGACGTAGTAATCCTCGACCTTGGGCAGGCGCAGGCTGCCGCTGAGCTGCGCCTTCGCCGCCCAGGACGTGCCGGGCAGCCATTCGCGGAACGCCTTCAGCTTGGGATCGGTGTAAACGGCCGGCAGCGGATAGGCCCACCAGCCGCCCTCGCTGGGCGAGCTGAAATAGGCGAGCCGGCCGGCCGGGGTCAGGCCATATTGCTCGCCCACCTTCATCAGCGCGGCGCGCACCTTGGGCCCGTCGGCATAGGCGCCCGACAGCTCGACGCCCTTGTGCCCCGCCATGCCGTGGCGCAGCGCCATCACGTCGCAGCCGGCGATCTTCACCTTCGCGGTGCGGAAGAACGGGATTTCCGGCGCCGTCCCTTCCACCACCTCGGTGAAGATGTGCTCGGCATTGGGGCCGTCCATGCCGAAGCGGAAATTGGTGCGGCCCTCGGGCCCGCCCGGGTTCTGCGCGGTCTGCAGGTCGCGTCGCACGGTCACGTCATAGCCACCGGTCTGCGCGTTGAACGTCACCCAGTCCTGCAGCTGCATGCCGCTGATCAGCTCGAAACTGTCGTCACCCAGATAATGGAGGACGCTTTCGCCGATCACCTGGCCCTCGTGATTGCAGCAGATATATTGTTTCGCGCGGCCCGGCTGATAGTTGGCGAAGCTGTTGATGCCCAGATAGGTCAGCAGCTTGAGCGCGTCCGGCCCCTGCAGAAACAGTTCGGGCATGTGGTGCGCCTGATCGAACAACACCGCCTTCTCGCGCCAGGCATGCTGCTCGTCGCGCCAGGTGCTGAACTCGGCCGGCACCGGTGAGGCGCTGGGCCGGTTGCGTGCGTGCGGCGAGGAGGCGTTGTTGGCGAAATACTCGACCAGGTCGGGAACCGAGGTGACCAGTTCCTCCAGCGAGCCATATTCCCGGTCGTCACTCATGTTCGGCCTTTCACGTCTTGCGTCGCCTGTCGGGCAAGTCGCGCCGATAGCGGATACCCGCACGGCTAGGGGTGATGGCTTTTCCGCGCGGATGTTGCCAGAAACGTCGGATGAAGCTGACCCAGGTCCGTCACCTCGTCGCCGTGGCCGAGCGGGGCAGCCTGCCGGCAGGCGCCGAGGCGCTCGGCGTGTCGCGCGACGTGGTGGTGCGCAGCATCCGCGCGCTCGAACGCGAGCTGGGCACGGCGCTGTTGAGGCGCAACGGGCCGGCCACCATCCTGACGGCGGTCGGCGAGACGTTCGTCCGGCGCGCGGCGGCCGCCCTGCGAGACCTCGATCGCGCGTGCGCGGAGGTCGGCGCGGAGGTCGGCGCGGAAGTCGGTGGAGCGGGCAGCCTCGTCCGACGCGCGGCTGGCGGCGACCCAGCTCCTTGACCCGATCGTGACGTCGGCCGCCGGTGCCGACCGCTAGCCGGGCGATCGGGATCGGGGTAGGAGCCCGCCGACGATGGAGATGATGACATGGCCAGACTGACCGGACGCAGCGTGATCGTGACGGGCGGTGCGCGCGGGATCGGCGCGGCCTACGCGCTCGCGCTCGCGGGCGAGGGCGCGAAAGTGGCGGTGTGCGACATCCTCGACTGTGCCGCCACCGTCGCCGCGGTCGAGCAGGCGGGCGGCGAGGCGATCGGCCAGGTCTGCGACATCACCGACGCCGACGCGGTCGCCGCGTTCGTGGGCGCGGTGATCGAGCGGTTCGGCGGCGTCGACGGGCTCGTCAACAACGCGGCGCTGTTCGCGACGCTGAGGACCAAGCCGGTCGAGCAGGTGTCGTCCGACGAGTTCGACCAGGTGCTACGCGTCAACGTGCGCGGCACGTTCGAGATGATCAAGGCGGTGCTGCCCGCGATGAAGCGCAAGGGCTATGGCAAGATCGTCAACATCGCCTCGGGCACGCTGTTCAAGGGGACGCCGTTCATGGTGCCCTATGTCGCGTCCAAGGGCGCGCTGCTCGGCATCACCCGCTCGGTTGCGCGCGAGGTGGGCAGCGCCGGCATCTGCGTGAACTGCGTCGCGCCGGGGCTGACGATGAGCGAGGCGATCGGGGACAATCCCGATTATTCGGGCGATCTGGCGGCGATGACGGTGAAGTCGCGCTGCATTCCCCGCGACCAGCAGCCCGAGGACCTCAACGGCATCGTCATCTTCCTGCTATCGGCGGAGAGCGACTTCATGACCGGGCAGACCGTCGTCGTGGATGGCGGCTCGATCATGAACTAGGCCGTCGCGATGACTGGGACATTCGATGCGGCGTCCACCGCCGACGAGGTGCTGGAGGGCGTCGACCTCGGCGGCCGGCGGATGCTGGTGACGGGCGTGTCGTCCGGGCTGGGGCTGGAGACCGCGCGGGCGCTGGCGGCGCGCGGCGGCCGGGTGATCGGTGCCGTCCGCGACCTGGGCAAGGCCC
>NZ_CAHJWX010000141.1 GCF_903643065.1 Sphingomonas bacterium
GACGGCCGGCGCGGGGCGCGGGGACGAGCCGGAGCGGCGCGGCCACCGTCAAATCCTCCCCGGTACGGGAAGGGGGACCGCTCGCGAAGCGAGTGGTGGAGGGGCCCCGGACTGGGTACCACGTCCGACGCGGGCCTCCTCCGTCACCCGCTGCGCGAACGCCACCTCCCCAAGCCGGGGAGGAATGGCAATGCCCTCACGCATGCGCGAACACATCCACCTCAGGCCACCCCGCCAAGTCGAGCGCGGCGCGGTGCGGCAGGAAATCGAAGCACGCGCGCGCCAGCTCGCTTCGTCCCTCGCGCGCCAGCCGGCGCTCCAGCTCGTCCTTGAGCCGGTGGAGGTAGCGGACGTCGGACGCCGCATAGTCGCGTTGCGCGTCCGACAGCTCGGGCGCCCCCCAGTCCGATGATTGCTGCTGCTTCGACAGCTCCAGCCCGAGCAGTTCCTTGACCAGTTCCTTCAGCCCGTGCCGGTCGGTATAGGTGCGGATCAGCCGCGACGCGATCTTGGTGTCCCAGGCGGGCGCCGCGACGATGCCCAGGTAATATTGCAGCGCCGCGATGTCGAACCGGCCGAAATGATAGAGCTTGAGCCGCGCGGGATCGGCGAGCAGCGCGGTGAGCCGCGGCGCCGCATAGGCGCTGCCCGGCGCGAAACGGACCAGATGCTCGTCCGGCCCGCCGTCCGACAGCTGCACCACGCACAGCCGGTCGCGCGGGGTCAGTAGCCCCATCGTCTCCGTGTCGACCGCGATCGCGGCGCCGGGGGCGAACGGGTCGCCGGGCAAATCTTCCTCGTGCAGATATACGGTCATCCGCTCGGGCCTTAGGCGGCGCGCGGGCGGCGCTCAACGGCTATTCCCGCGTGACCTCACCCGCTACGATGAGGGATCAAGTCGGAGTTCTCCCATGCGTCGCTCGTTGCTCCTCGCCCTGGTCGCCGTCCCCGCGCTGCTCGCCGCGCAGACCGGCAGGCCCCGCTACGGCGATTTCGGCGTCGATCTCGCCGACATGGATCGCTCGGTGAAGCCGGGTGACGACTTCTACAACTATGTCGAGGGCACGTGGCTCCGAAACCACCAGATCGAGTCGGACAAGGCCGGCGCGGGCTATAATTACGACCTGCCCGACGAGGCGGAGCGGCAGGTCCGCCAGATCATTGAGGAAGCGCAGGCCCGGCCGGACAGCGCGATCGCGCGCAAGGTGGGCGACAGCTATGCCGCCTGGATGGACGAGGCCGGGATCGAGGCGCGCGGCTTGGCGCCAGTGAAGCCCTGGCTCGCCCGGATCGACGCGGTGACGACGCGCGACGAGCTGGTCCACCTGATGATGCAGCCGGGCTACCCGTCGCCGGTCAATATCGGCATCGGCGCGGATCAGGACGATCCCACCCGCTACACCGTGTTCGCCGGCCAGGCGCGGCTGGGCCTGCCGGCGCGCGATTACTACCTGCTGCCCGGCGCGAAATACGATGCGATCCGCGCCGCCTATCGCGCCTATCTTGTCAAGCTGCAGACGTTGGCGCAATTGCCCGATCCGGCCGGTCGCGCCGACCGGATCGTCGCGCTGGAAACGCGGCTGAGCCAGGATCAGTGGACGCCCGAACGCCGCCGCGATCCCAAGGCCACGCACAACCCGCTGACGCGCGCGCAACTGATCCAGCTGGCGCCGCAGTTCGACTGGAACGCCACGCTCGCCTCGATCGGGTTGGGCGCCGCGACCACCGTCGATGTCGCGGAAACGACCGCCGTCGCGGCGGCGGGGCAGCGGCTCGCGGACGTGCCGCTGTCGACCTGGAAGGAATGGATGACCGCCTCGTTCCTTGGCGGGATCGCATCGGACTTGCCGCATGAGTTCGACCAGACCCAGTTCGACTTCTACTCGAAGACGCTACGCGACATCCCCGAGCAGCGCGCGCGGTGGAAGCGCGGCGTCGGGCTGATCGACGGCTCGCTGGGCGAGGCGGTGGGCCGCATCTATGTCGAGCGGCACTGGTCGGCGGACACGCAGGCCAAGGCGAACGAGCTGGTGGCGGACGTGCGCGCGGCGTACGCGGAGAAGATCCAGCACGCCGCCTGGATGGACTCAGGGACGCGCGCGGCGGCGCTGACCAAGCTCGGCACCTTCGATCCGCGCGTCGGCCATCCCGCCAGGTGGATCGACTATTCGACGCTGGAGGTTAGCCGCGACGATCCGCTCGGCAACGCGCTACGGGTCGCCCAATTCGACTGGCAGCTCCAGCTGAAGCGCTTCCCGCACCCGGTCGATCGCGGGCTGTGGGACATGACGCCGCAGACGGTGAATGCCTATTACGACCCGACGATGAACCAGATCACGGTGCCCGCCGCGATCCTGCAACCGCCCTTCTTCGATCCGAACGCCGATCCGGCGGTCAACTATGCCGAGACGGGCGCGACCACGATCGGGCACGAGATGGGCCACGGCTTCGACGATTCCGGCCGGCAGTATGACGAGAAGGGCCGGCTGCGCGACTGGTGGACCAAGGACGCCGCCGCGAAATACGTCGTCAAGGCGGACCGGCTGGCGGCGCAGTTCGACGAGTATGAGCCGATCGCGGGGACGCACATCAAGGGCCGGCTGACGCTGGGCGAGAACCTGGCGGACCTGGGCGGGCTGGAAACCGCATACGACGCGTACCGCCGCTACGTGGCGCGACACGGCGAGCCGCCGGTGATCGACGGCTTCACTGGCGACCAGCGCTTCTTCCTCGCCTTCGCCGCGGCATGGCAGGGCAAGGTGCGTGAGGCGGCGCAACGCCAGCGGCTGCTGTCCGACCCGCACAGCCCCGACAAATACCGAGTCAACGGCATCGTCCGCAATTTCGACCCCTGGTATGCGGCGTGGGGCATCAAGCCGGGCGACGCCATGTACGTCGCGCCTGATCAGCGGGTGCGGGTATGGGGACCGTGAGTGGTGTCACGTAGTTTTGTTTCGGTTGACGCAAGTTCGCCTTTCGGCAACAACCTGATTCGGGGATCAAAGAGGGTGATCTGAACGGCTGACCTTAAAACAAGGGGGCTGTCTGATGAAGCAAGTCTGGACCTGCACGGGCGCGGCGACGCTCGCGTTGTTGACCGCGCCGGCCGCCGCTCAGACCGCGCCGCCGGCGCCGATCACCGTCACCGGCGGCGCGACGCTCGTCACCGACTACCGGTTTCGTGGCCTGTCGCAGACCGACCGCAGCGTCGCCGTGCAGGCGACCGCCACCGTGCAGCACCGGTCGGGCTTCTACGTGAGCTTCTGGGGCAGCTCGATCGACGATTATGTCGCCAACGGCTCGGACGCCGAACTCGACCTGATCGGCGGCTATCGCAAGACGTTCGGTGGCACGGCGGTCGACGGCGGCGTGCTCTACTATGTCTATCCGCACAATGGCGGCGCCAAGACCGACTTCTTCGAGCCTTATCTCAGCCTGTCGCACACGATCGGGCCCGTGTCCGCCAAGCTCGGCGGCAACGTCGCCTGGAAGCAGCGCGGGCTGGGGCTCACCGGCGACCGGCGGCGCGGCGAGTATCTGTATGGCGAGCTGTCCGCCGGCATCCCGACCACGCCGGCCACGCTGACCGGCCATCTCGGCCACTCGTTCGAGCGCAATTACATCACCTTTGGCGAGCGCTACACCGACTGGAGCGTGACCGCGGCGGTGGTCGTCAAGCAGGTGACGCTGGGCGTCGCCTATGTCGACACGAACAAGCGGCTGTTCAGCTATCCGGCGGGCGGCGGCCACAACAAGGATGTCGCCAAGGGGGCGGTGGTCGGCTCCGTCGGCTTCAGCTTCTGACCGGGGAGGAACAGTCATGAAGTTCGTGATCGCCGTCATCAAGCCGTTCAAGCTGGACGAGGTGCGCGACGCGCTCAGCGCGATCGGCGTCGCCGGGCTGACCGTCACCGAGGTCAAGGGCTATGGCCGCCAGAAGGGGCAGACCGAGATCTATCGCGGCGCCGAATACGCGATCTCCATGGTGCCCAAACTGAAGCTGGAGGTCGCCTGTCCGGACGCGGTGGCGCCGCGCGTGGTGGAGGCGATCCAGCAGGCCGCCGGCACCGGCGCGATCGGCGACGGCAAGATCTTCGTGCTGGAACTGGGCGGGGCGGTGCGCATCCGCACCGGCGACACGGACGAGGCGGCGCTGTGAGGCCGCGGAAAGGGAAGGGAGCGATGATGGGCATGGGCAAGAAGCTGGCCGGGATCGGCTTGGGCGTGGGCTTGGCGGTCCTCGCCGCGCATCCGGCGTTCGCGCAGACGCCCGGTGGCGCGGTCGCGGGGCAGGTCCCCGCCGCGACGGTGGACAAGGGCGATACCGCGTGGATGCTGGTCTCCACGCTGTTGGTGCTGATGATGTCCGTGCCGGGGCTGGCGCTGTTCTACGGCGGGCTGGTCCGCACCAAGAACATGCTGAGCGTCCTCACCCAGGTACTGATGATCGTGTGCATGGTGTCGGTGATCTGGGTCACCTACGGCTATTCGATCGCATTCACAGGCGGCAACGCTTTCTTCGGCGGGCTGTCCAAGGCGTTTCTGATGCACGTGGACGCGAACGCGCAGGCGGCGACGTTCAGCAACGGCGTGTACATTCCCGAACTGGTCTACATGGCGTTCCAGATGACCTTCGCCTGCATCACCCCGGCGCTGTTCGTCGGCTCGGTGGCGGAGCGCGTGCGCTTCTCGCCCTTGATGCTGTTCACCGCGCTTTGGGTCACGCTCGTCTATTTCCCGATCGCGCACATGGTCTGGTATTGGGGCGGGCCGGACGCGGTCGCGGGGGCGGCGATGAAGGGCGCGGCGGCGCTGGCGGCGCAGAACGCCGACGCCGGTTATCTCTTCCAGAAGGGCGCGCTCGACTTCGCGGGCGGCACGGTGGTCCATATCAACGCGGGCATCACCGGGCTGGTGATGGCGCTGCTGCTGGGCAAGCGGACGGGATTCCCCAGGGAGCCGATGCCGCCGCACTCGCTGACCATGACCATGATCGGCGCGTCGCTGCTGTGGGTCGGCTGGTTCGGCTTCAACGCGGGATCGAACCTGGAGTCGAACGGGGTGACGGCGGTGGCGTTCGTCAACACCTTCGTCGCGACGTCGGCGGCGGGACTGTCCTGGGTGCTGGTCGAGCAGATCGTGCGCGGCAAGCCATCGCTCTTGGGCGCGGCGTCGGGCGTGGTCGCGGGGTTGGTCGCGGTGACGCCGGCGTCGGGCTATGCCGGGCCGATGGGCTCGGTGGTGCTGGGCCTTATCGTGTCGCCGATCTGCTTCTTCTTCGTATCGAGCGTCAAGAGTCGGTTCGGATACGACGACTCGCTCGACGTGTTCGGTGTCCACTGCATCGGCGGCATCACCGGCGCGATCCTGACGGGTGTGCTCGACGCACCCTCGCTGGGTGGACAGGGTATCGCCGACTATTCGACCAAGCCCGGCAGCCTGATCGCGGGCAGCTATGACATGCTGGGCCAGGTCTGGATTCAGTGTCAGGGCGTGATCGTCACCCTCGCTTGGTCGTCGATCGGCGCGACGGTGCTGTTCGTGCTGATCGACAAACTGTGGGGCATGCGCTCCAGCGTCGAGGTGGAGCATGACGGCCTCGACATCGCCGAGCATGGCGAGCGGGCGTATCATTATTGAGCAGAGTGGGCCCGGCGCAGCGATGCGCCGGGCCTTCATCTGAACGCTGGTCCCCTTGGCGGGACCTCCGGATCGCAGACGAGGCCATAGCGCGGCCGATCGTCGTATCAGTCGGATATGGGCAGCGCGTTCAGCGGCCCGCCCGCGCACCGTCGACGAACGCGAAGGTCATTTCGCCCGCCAGCCGGCGCAGGTCGAGTGCGTCGACGCCGGCGAGCCGCACGGAGCCAAAGCGGCGCTCGCCCGTCTCCACCAGCGCGCCACCGGGTGTCGACCGCACCGCCGCCCAACCGACCTCGCGC